>CAZFOQ010000045.1:0-27609 GCA_964520535.1 uncultured Pirellulales bacterium
CGAAGCTGCCGAGAAGGCAAAAACAGAAGTGCCCAAAGTGCAGTTTTGATTATGCAGGCGAAGACAACCATAGGATAAAAGCAGTGCTGTGACGAATGGCTCCGGCATAGATAGCAAGATAAACTTTCAAAGGATAGCCAAATCCTTGGAATTCCCCTTACAATTGTCGCCAGATTTCTATTTCATGCCCTTTCTATCCAGTTTTGAATTGGACCTTCTTCCCTTTTTGCCCTTTATATTGGTCTTAGTGGAAGCAGGTTTTGGCTTTATTTGTGTCAACTTATATTGTCTGTTATTAATTTTTCTCATAGGCTTATATTTCTAATGTAGAAATAATCGTTATTAAAATTATATCGCACAAGACCAGAAGCCTCAAAATGTTTTATCCTGTTCTTTTCATCGGGTCACTATTTAACGATCGTTGGAGGGATAGGGACCTCTTCTTAATCTTTGAGAAGAGGCATTTCTGCATACGTTAACATTCTTGATGCTCTTGTTGCCGCCTAGACGGCCAGCCAGGCTGTTGTAGGAAATGCCAAGACACAGCCCAAAAGGCCTGACATGGACGGCAAAGGTCTTAGAATGGAAATCCTCTGCCCAGAATCCCCTATGGACAGCACTCAGAGGCAGGGATAAGATAATAGAAGTGATTAGAGATAGATATCGTAAATAGTTAAATGGGCGAATATTTATGCCACACAATTGGGCCGACACAGTTGCAAATCAGTTCCTAAGCCAGGGTTTAATGCAAAAAGGCATCTGTCTGATCCTCGGTGCTACTGATACTGGCAAGACAACCTTGGCTGCGGCCCTGGCAAGGCATGCTGCTTCGAATTGCCCAGTAGGCTTTATCGATGCAGATATTGGCCAATCTCACATTGGACCACCAGCAACAGTTGGATGGGCTATTGTCAATGACCCACGGATAGATTTTACTAGGCTTTCGGCTGATGGTATATGCTTCGTCGGCGATATAACGCCGGTAGGTCATCTGCTGCAGTTAACCGCTGCAATTACACAGTGCTTTCAGCAAATATCTAAACTAGCTGACCTTGTCATAATCGATACTCCTGGTTTTATCAGCGGCCCTGCAGCTAACGTATTGTGGTGGACGGTGCAACGAATATTACAACCTGAATTAATCCTGGCCGTTCAGCACAATGATGAACTTCAGTGTATTCTTGGAGGTCTGCAATCAGTCGCTCATAAGCTTGAACAGATCCGGTGCCCACCACAAATACCGACTAAATCATCGCAAGAGAGACGAAAGTATCGGCAAAATCAATTTAATAAATACTTTCGAGATTCCTGCCTTTACAATATTAGTTTAAGTGAGGTAGCTGTCCAGAGAAATCGGAATTTAAGCAGTAATAGCTTCATCAATCGGTTGGTTGCGCTTAGAGATGCTAAAGGTGTAGATATAGCTATCGGTCAAATAAAAGATTGGCAACCTGAAAAGGATATCGCTGTGGTCAGGACATGTAAAATAGATCTCCGGCAAATTCGTTATCTTGTTATCGGAGACGTCACGATAGAGATTGTTGATGAATGATACAGAAACCATATATATTGATGGTAGCCTGGGTGAGGGGGGAGGTCAAATACTGCGGACCAGCCTGGCTCTATCGTGTATAACAGGCAAGCGGTTGCAAATTGAAAACATTCGTTCCGCTCGGCATAATCCTGGTCTGGCCAAGCAGCATGTATGTTGTGTCCGGGCCGCCTGTCAAATCTGTGACGGAAAATCCAAAGGGGCTGAGCAAGGCTCAAATGTATTGGATTTTCAACCAGGCGCCGTACGCAGTGGTAAATATTGCTTTGATGTAGGTTCGGCAGGCTCTGTATCCTTGGTTATTCAAACTGTCTTGCCAGCTTTATTTTTAGCCGACAAATCTTCAATAGTCACTGTTACTGGAGGAACACATAATCCTCTGGCTCCGCCATTTGACTTCCTATCCGAGACCTTTTTGCCTGCTATTGCGTCTGCCGGTTTCCACTGCGATTGTAGATTGATAAAACATGGTTTTTTCCCCGCTGGTGGAGGGAAAATGATTTTTAATATCCAGTCCCGGCAAATGTCTGCTTCCGACGGGTACCAGATAATCAACCTTTGCCAGACAACTCGGGAGTTTCACATTAACGCTCTGATATATACAGCCAAGCTTCCCATCCACATTGCACAGCGCCAAGAAAAACTACTGCTCCAAAGTGGTCTGGATATCAAAAACATCAAACACATTGAGGTGACAGATTCTGACGGCCCTGGAAACGCTGTGTGTATCCGGCTTTGTGGTTATACCCGAACGACTGTATTTACCGCGTTTGGGATGCGTGGCAAACCGTCAGAAGAATTAATCGATGAAGTAGTCAATCTGGTAAAGAATTTTGTTAACAGCGGTGCGGCGGTTGACCGTTTTCTCGCTGACCAACTATTGATCTATATGGCAATAGCAAATGGTGGCTGCTATACCACAGAGAAGATTTCCAAGCATACCGAGACCAATATTGAAGTGATAAAGAAATTTTTGCCAGTCGGTTTTGTGACAGAACAGCAAGGCAACCACTTTCGGGTTACGTGTCAACCTGCTCAATAAGGTTACTTTTTATGACCACATGTAAAAAATGCGGCAAGGCCTCTGAGTATATAGCTAAAGTATTGTCACTTTGTGCAGAATGTATCCGCTGTGCTGATGATGAGTGTCTATTGGAAATCAAGGAAGTACATGCCAGGAGCCGTAAGAAATTTGGCCTGCCGGTTTCACCGCCTTACGATCCAGAAGGTAGACAGTGCAGACTGTGTCAAAACAGCTGTCGGATACCGATCGGAGAAAGAGGTTACTGTGGTGTTCGAAGAAATGAAAAGGGACATTTGATGGGTGGTACACCTAAAGAGGCCGCGGTGTCCTGGTACTACGATCCGCTGCCAACCAACTGTGTAGCCGACTGGGTCTGTGCCGGAGGCACTGGCGCTGGCCACCCTAAGTGGGCGTATCAACCCAGAGCAGAACAGGGCTATTTGAATTTGGCTGTTTTTTATGAGGCTTGCACATTTAACTGCCTGTTCTGTCAGAACTGGCACTACAGGAAGCATTCAACGACGAGTGAAACTCACTCAGCTCAGGAACTTGCAGAAGCTCTAAGTGACCGTACATCTTGCATCTGTTTTTTTGGCGGTGATCCTACATGTCAGTTGCCACACGCATTAGCAGCTTCAAGGTTGGCTCGTAAACAGAATCAACAGCTGATACTTCGCATCTGTTGGGAAACAAACGGGTCTATGAATCCGAAACTTCTGGATAAATTGATGGATCTTTCATTGAAAAGCGGCGGCTGTGTAAAGTTCGACTTGAAGGCTATGGATTCGAATATTCATCTTGCTCTTTGTGGTGTCAGTAATAAACAGACCTTGCAAAATTTTACCCGAGCGGCTCAAAGGATTTCAGAAAGACCACAGCCGCCGCTGCTCATTGCCAGTACATTGCTCGTGCCAGGTTATATTGATAGTGGCGAAGTTAAAGCCATTGCCTCGTTTATTGCTGATCTTGATCCGAACATTCCCTACGCACTCCTTGGTTTTCACGGTGATTTTCTTATGACGGATTTGCCTCGAACATCATGGGACCAGGCAAATCGCTGTCTGCAAGCCGCTAAAGGCGCTGGTCTGAAACGCGTGAGAATTGGCAATGCTCATATTCTCACATAGCGGCTGGAAGGTTCTCGATAATCCTTTAATCTGTCAGTTCCTTTATATAGATAGTGCTAAGACAGGACACCGATGAAGAGCTCAAAGTCAAATAATAAAATCCCTGTTGCCACAAATTTTTTTTGAGGCATGCATGGCAAGACTTGACGATAGGTCATTGAAGATCATTGCATTTTTCGTGGCTTTGTTAAGTAGCTGATACATAGATATTTAACAGATCAGCATTTTTAAAAAATTGGGAGATAATGGGCTCTCTGGTTGTAGGCCGGTTGTAGTGGTTTGCGGGCATAAAATGCAGCCATATTTTTAGGGCTTTTTATTCTTTTGCTCCGTGCCTGCGAGGAAGTCTGACAAGTTCGCTCTGGCTTCTATCTTGTTGAGTATGAATGATCGCTGTGACTCAGTTATATGCCGATGTTCTCTGTCAATTCAGCACGGCCCGGGGGATGTCACTTGTTCGGCCCATCGTAATACAAGTGGACTCGACTCTGGTTGTCCTAAAATAGATTTAATTCGTTAACAAGTGTCCGTATTCCGCTATAAAGTTAACGCTCCATACATTTCCACTTTCTTTTTTATAATCTTCAGAGGTGCCCGTTGTTACATATCGATCAGCAAACTTATATCCGAATTTGAATGCCTTTACAGTACAGGTTGTGTCAGGCGGCACACCCACCAGAGCGTAGATTCCCTGTTCGTCAGTCAAACTAGTAATAGTCATTATACTTGGATTCAATAGATTACCAAGAGTCAATATATTTATGGTTGTCTCTACCCATACTCCTGCAATTGGCCGTCCAAATCTGTCAGTAACGCGACCGCTGACAATCTCACCTTCATTGGTCGGAAAAATATTATAGATGCACTCATCAATCACCGAATATGTTCGATAAGTACAATTCACATCCGGAAGGTTGTACCAAGCATCGTCGAAGCCGTTCCATCCCATGTTCAGGTGGTGGTAGAGAGTGGCATGCTGATATCCATAACCATCTGCCACTACTGCATGACCTCCTTCTGTACGTCGAATCCCTAGTATTACCGGATACCCGGCATCAAGATTGGGATTAACCATGGCATTCAGATCCGGACCAATATTATGCCAGTTCCATTCCTCATACTCCTTATCATATGTCACATGACATCCTTTGATAGCATTGGTGTAAAAGAATGTGTTTTTAAAAGCATCTGCCGTATCTGTAGTATATGCCCCTGAACTATTTCCACCATATATCATATTGATAGAAACACCGGCATCATAACATAAGGCACCAATGGCCTGACGCTGGGAGTTGGTCGTCAAGTAATCGGGATCAGGCACCATTAATTCCCATTTATAGGGTCCCCCACGGCCGTCTCCACCACGCAATGTCAAGTTTTCGTTCCGTATATCATAGGTTCCATCAATCAATGGGAGCTTAAGGCCGACTTCGTAGCTTGCTGTTCCGACTCTTTCTTGGGGATACTTATGAAAATACATCACTTGTGCCATCGCAATGGCAACACATCCAGCAAGGAAGTTATCCGCATCACCATTCTGTAACGTCATATAGTAGGTGTGAGGATAGTTGATCCAGTTTGCCTGAGGTGTATAGTAGTTGTAGCAGGCACGCCTTGGCGAATAACAGCACAGGCTTTGCCCCCATTTGCTTTGAGTCAGGGGAGGAATGCGCATATCGTCAATCTCATATAACCTATCATCATTAGATATGCTTCCTTCGACCGAAAAAGGACTGTAGGCAAGCCTTTGCAAACGACTCCATTTAGTCTGGCTTGGTGATTGTGTGTGAACAGCTTGGATTGATGCACGTCTTTCCAAATCTACTTGGAGTTCTTGGACTTTTGCAATACGTAAGTCAAGATCCTTGTTAACCAATGCACCTAATGGATTATCATCTGAGGCCTCATAGGTGCCACTTCTGGTAAAAGCAATAATAGGTTCAATGAGATCATCTGGCGCAACAATAACAAATCCAGTAGGTTCCAAACTGACGACGTAATATAGAGTTGTTCCATTTGTATCAGAATACGTTTCAACTCCTATAATCTGTTGACCTAGTGTTTCACCCAGGGGATTAGGACTCGATAATAACCAGCCATCCACGACCTGCAAGGCATCATCCGCTGATTTGGGAGCAGACCACAGATTTATCGATCCCCAAAATAGAAGTACTATGACTGCTATCGATAAAATAAACATTAATGATTTTTTTTCGCTTTCGCGTTTCATCGTTCTACCCTTTCATTAAAATAATTTATATTAAAGCTAGCTGATTTCTCCGATCTGGTATCAGCCTTGTTCCTTCGTTTAATAATTCGCTATTAGGACAGAGATTCTGCGCATGATTTAATTCCAGTATTAAAAAATTATTCATAATAAGAAGAGTTGTGGGATTCCAGCCGGACAATAGTTCACTGAAAATGAAAAGATCCTGCGCATTCAGTGAGATTTATTTTGACAAAGAGGCTCATCTCCTCTGAAGATTGTTGCGGAGATATTCATAATGAAATTTAGTTAATTGTGTTTGTCGACCAGAACTTATTCGGGATAGGAAGAAGAACGACATTAATGATATTATCAAGGATGTTTACCAACCTTGCATGGAATAGAGAACCATCCGTCTCTGAGAGGCTATTCATAAGGTTCTTGGGCTTTGTTTGCCAGTGAATAGAGTTCCTTGAAGGGTATGACCGTATATTCAGTCGTAACGAACAATCCCTTTCGCATTTGTAGGAATTGGACATGACCATCCATGAAGGCCCAGTTATACCTATTTAGGTGGCCATGCCAGTTATGCCGATTAGAATGAGGATAGTCGGGTAACCATTCCATTGCGCCGGGCATATCTCCAATCAGAATAAGACGGACATTGCCATCAACGTGGTTTCTACGGAGGTCAGGGAGCCTTGCATTTATTTCATGTCGGAGGTTTCTGAGTTCTTCAGTTTCGGGAGTAGCTAGCGGTCCAATTTGCTCCTGGCCAATTAGCAGAATATTTGTTCCATAACTAGTCCCTCTTGAGCTGTAAGTCGAAAGTGCGTCCGTACCGATATCACCAAGATCTGACGGACATTTAAAGATTTTTGCTTCTGACTCTGTTTGAGGCTGCTTTGGTAAACTAATATATTTATTGAGGGGTCTCTCTTTAACTTGAAAATCTTCGCTTTTCCAACCCCCGTAAAGAAAATCAGCGTCAATGCCATGAAGAAAGCATCCATCTTGATCATCGAAATAGAACTGCTAGGCTTGAGCAATCTGTCTTAAATTGCTCTGACATACAGTTCTTTTACTCAGCTCACGGGTTTTACTTAGAGTAGGAAGCAATATCGCTAGCAGAATACTTAGTACTGCAATTACTACCAATAATTCAATCAGTGTGAATCCCACATGCTTATTTGTCAGTTGACTTTTGTCTTTTTCTAAACCCATAGGCAAGTCATTTTGCATTAGTATTAACGATTCAATCTTGCAAGGCCAGCCCCACGCATAGATTCCAACCAATGGTCAGCCAAACTACTGATCTGCGCAATCGCTACTAGATTTGTGTCTTTGCGAAGTACAGCATCAACGCTGTCTTCATGAGTGAATCCACACCAGGAAACAGACAACGGCAGTGCAATTCCATCAATAGGCTGGGCAGAAGCGATAACTGAGCTGGATTCCACAACAGCCAAGAAAGGAGTTGTAAAATAGGTTTTTTGTTTCCCCCAGTCCCGATCATCATGGAATCTTGGCGCGGTAAAACCAACTACATATAAAGTGCCATTAGGATCTTCGGTCATTGACGTTATGACTGATACATGGCGATTGGGATCATACAAACCATTATACTCATCCAATAGGTTAGGATCAGGCTCAAGACCATTACAGTTAATTTCGATAGCACGATCGAATTCCAGAAGCGTCGTGTTTGGCTCCGTGGCTAATGAATCGACATCTAATAGGAAGCTGAAAATCTTTACTGTTAAATCCTCATGCTCATGGACAGATCTTTCCGAAGAGGTGATATAGAACCGGTCACATTGGGGTGAGTTCCCCGAGTCCGTCGAAACGACTAAAGCACTCGGTGCATTTACATCGGCTAAGAGGCCGTATGGGTCACTTATGTCGCATGGATCATTAAAATTGAACGCCTTGATCAAATCACCTGTTTCTTCTTTATAGACCAGGAGCCAGTTGTTCTCATTTTGTACATGACTACTGAGCAAATAGACATAACTTCCACTGCGGTTGATCTCGATTTCCTTAACATGCTGGAAGTCAGGTTCTAAGACTTGGTCGTTTGCATCGGGTGCGAGGACTACAATACCTGGACTGGGATCTTCTGCAGGATCGAGACCATATACAGCTTCTACCGTGTAAGGATTTCCCGTTGCCTGGTTAAGTCTCAATTTAGCCGCCGCTGGATAAGTCGTGTTGTTGAGATCTCTGACAAGAACAGGGACAACATAGACAACGTCAGAGTCAAGCGGGTGAAATACTGCATCCATCAGAGGAACGCCATCTTTGTAACTATCATTAAATCCCACCGAAAGGGTCTTAGTGCTATTGGGGTAGCTTAATTTTTTTCTTTGCTCAATACCATTGCCCGGACCTTTAATGTGGACCAATCCTGTGTTACTCTGTATCTGATATAGGGATCCATTTATCTTGTTGGTAATCAAACGTCCTCTGCCTCCGGTCGCTTGAGATCGCAAGCATGTTCCATTTGTATCAAGATCATACACGTAACCATCATATTCCCAATATCCAGTCCCTTTTTTTCCGTACAAGACGAGGCCTGTGGCTTGTATCGAATCTTCAGGACTACCGCTAAACAGGGCATGCTCAGAGAAATGACCATTCATCATAGCAAGGTTCTGTTCTCTCTCAAGGCAGAGAGTAAGGATCCCAGGTGTATCCCAGATCGTCAGATCGTCTACATTTATGCAGTCATCAGGAAATATATCAAGGCAATTCTTGTTTACTGGAAGATTAGAAAGCCCATACTCTGCTAGAAGCAATAAATAATCACTGATTGTCACACCCCATTTACTGTCATAGTCTCCACATACAGCTGTACAAGACACCCTGGGATCCCAATTATCGATCCAGCAGCGGACATCATGACCATGTAGCCCTAGTTCCACATAGGTTCCGTGAGTGAAGTTTAAGTGGCCACGAGGAATGGTTATGGAGAAGACCGCAAACCGATGACTATTCCAAGAGCCGGGCCTGCCTAAATCCGGAGGATAGATCACGGCCACGGGGATGCGACTGGCATGATTGACTTCATGGTGATCACTGAGATAGACAACGATATAAGCATCTCCAGGATCTTCATCAGGAAACATATACTCGAATTTAATCGTGATATCTTCATCGCCAGCACGGGCAAAGGCCCCCTTGGCCGTGACAACATCAGCATGTTCATCATCTGATATCCAAGTACGCATTTCCATAATACCGCCCGCTCCTGAGGGAATAGCATCAATACCATCAAGACGTCTGATATATTGATCATTGGGATCTGTCGAATTGATGTTTATTGGATCTTTGCGCACGCGCACATCGAATTCCATCTGGTTATTCATGGCAATAATACCAAGTGAAAAACCTAACAGGGGGATATCTGTAAACTGAGCGCCATTGTCAAGTTTCTCAAACCGACTAAAGGATGTTCGCTCGAGGTCATTTCCATCAGTATCCAGCAATCTTTGATAATAGAGCGTCTGCAGACCAGTATTGAGGACTGAATTGGGCCCCATGACAAGTTCTTTAACATACACGGTTTCAGGGTATGGTTCACTGATATCCTGAAACTCAAAGCCCTGGCGGTTGGTCAGATTCAGCTTTGAATCTGGTTCCAGTATGAGTTTTTCCAGGACCCAATTTTCGGAAGGATCTTTTGTGAAGCCTGTGCTATCACGAACCAAATGGGCTCCAGAAGTTCCAAAAGAGTTAAAGTCATAGTCCTTAGCACGCAATTCCAGAAGCGTACCCTGACTGCTGAGAGCGCCTTCCTTGATGATCACAGTGATCTGGTTCTGGGTGATGGTGGGTTTTTGCTCAACCTGTGGATCGGGATCCAGATCCAGGTAACGATCACCTTCTGAAATAATGGTGTTGCAACTGATAGTTGCATTGCCAGCAACGAAAAATTCGCCGCCAAAGCCTGCACTGGCTTCTTTAAGGGTGATGTTGTTGTACTGGATATCGCTAGGTGTATTTATATCGAAGAGTGTAACCTCTACATTAGTATTCCTTAGCGTCGCATTTCCTCGGACAACAAGTGAACCGTCTACCTTGATAAGTCCTCCTTCGTTCGAGTCCGGATTGCAGATCCCACTTCCACTGAGGTTTACAGTGCAGTTGCCATCAAGAATAAACTGTGTGCCTTGGTCAATTTCAATATTACCGGGACCATGAATCGTAGACCGGATGATCGTAGGGTAAGAATCAATTCCACCGATAATCCTGAGTACGACCTGGTCCGCGATGTTGAAACTACCGTTTCCCTTTATTAACACGGAACTGATATCGAACCTCCCGTCCTTCAGATCAAGATCTCCCAACAGATGTATGATACTTTTTCGGATATATGCACTATTGGGCTCGTAGGGGGCGGCAAAATTCTTTTGGATTAATACGTCGTCAAACGTTATAACCTGTGTGTGAATACCGTTATACGGATCGATCTGGCCAGAAAAATCGAGCCTGACATGATGAAGAGCACCTGCAACCCGTGCAGCATTGCCTGCGAATATACAATCGGAGTACTCTGAATCACCATAGGCATAAACGCCGCCTCCGTTGAATACTGCGGAATTATCATAGAAGAGGCAGCTATTCGCTTTTACAAGTGAAGCATATATCGCACCACCATAGTGGAGTGAATGGTTGTTGATAAATTTACAGCTTACCAAGTTTGATGCAGAACACTTCAATCCTCCCCCTCGTTCGGCATAATTACTAAAAAGAACACAATTGATTAATGTTATTGACCGGCTTAGTGGCGCACCGCTATTGGTTATACCACCGCCGTAACCGGTCAATGTGTGGCCTGCTGTGATAGTCAATCCATCCAGCATCGTGGTGTTGTCTGCATAGGCGATTGAGACCACACATTCGGAATTATCTTGTCTGGAGGGATCATGCCTATCTCCACACCAGTCTGGGTTGTCATTGCTGGCCAAGTCTCCACTGAGGACGGTCTCGAATCGCTCGGTATCCCGCTGATTGGGATCTGTGGCCATGCCTGAAGTGTTGTTTCCTTCTTTCAGACCTGCATAACCGCCTTTAAGTGTCACACCTGACCTTATTCGAAAGCTGACAGAGCGGTCACCTGGTGTAATGCCCAGACCATGGTCCGGCCGATATTTGCCCTGAGCGACTCGTATCTCATCTCCAGATGTTGAAACTGCCAAGGCATCCTGCAAATACTTGAAGGCCTGATCCCAAGAGGACCCGTCTTGTCCCATGTTTGCCCTGGCATCCACAAAAAGGACTCTCTCGGAAGGTGTTTCGCATACACAGTCTGAAGGTGGAGGATCGTATTCGAATATACTCAAATACAAATTTTTGCTCCAGATGTTCGGTACATCATTACAATAAGCAGTACAGCTTAAAGGATTACGATTGAGATACAGTAGCGTCAGGTTTGTTAGCTGGGTTAAAGCAGACATGTCGGCGACCTGATTATTAAATAACTGTAGTTCCGTTAGATCTAATAATACCGACAAGGGGGACAGATCGAAGATCTGATTATAACCTAATGATAAACGGTTCAGGCTTGTTAGTTGTGACAGAGGAGATATGTCGCTGATCTTGTTGTTAGACAGATCCAGTTCCGTCAGGTTTGTTAACGTTGACAGAGGGGACAGGTCTGAAATCTGATTATTATGTAGCTTAAGTCCCGTTAGATTTGTTAACGTTGACAGAGGGGACAAGTCTGAAATCTGATTACCTTCCAGATCGAGAGAACTTAGATTCGTCAACATTGAGAGTGCAGACAGGTCTGAAATCTGATTAATAAAGAGTGAAAGTTCCGTTAGGTTTGTTAACTGAGATAAAAGGGATAGGTCCGAAATCTGATTCATACCTAGTTCTAGAACCGCTAGGCTCTTCAACTGGGATAAGGGTGATAGGTCTGAAATTTGATTGGCACTTAGACCTAGATCTGTCAGGTTTGTCAACTGAGCCAAAGGAGATAGGTTTAAGATTATATTACCTACCAGACCAAGATCTGTTAGGTTTGTTAATGGTGAGAGTGCAGAAAGGTCTGAAATCTGATTATTATGTAGCCTAAGTTCCGTTAGATTTGTTAACGGTGACAGAGGAGAAAGGTCGGAAACCTGATTAGCTTGCAAATCAAGAAAATTTAGGTTTGTTAACGGTGAGAGTGTAGAAAGGTCTGAAATCTGATTAACTCCCAATTCAAGTACGCTTAAGTTCATCAATAGCGAGAGTGCAGACAGGTCTGAGATCTGATTATCAAATAGTAAAAGTTCTGTTAGGTTTGTTAATTGAGATAAAGGGGACAGGTCCGAAATCTGATTCCGACGTAGATCAAGTACACTTAAGTGAGTCAACTGAGATAGAGGGGACAGGTCTGAGACAAAGTTTATAGATAGATTTAAGGAGGAAAGATTTCGGGCATATTCAAGCCCGCTAAGGTCGGATATTCGTTTATTATGAGCATAAAGATTAGTCAAGAAAAGCATGTCTACAGGAGTGGGATCAGAGATTCGCAACGTATCCTCCACTACGACTTTAAGCCTGGGATCTACAAAATAAACCGGTGTTGTTTGTGCGTCCTCTCCTGTTGCATAGCGAATGGCCCTTGTATTATTGGTTTCTTTGGACTCATCGATGTTTTGCCCGTAGTCGACCATTAATACTAAGTACGGGTGAGAGGTCGGATTGAGTGAGATGGTAGCACCAAAGGTGCCTGTATAGGTTTGGCCAGGCTGCAATAAACCGTAGCCTGCTCTTACACCCCCGGCAAGAATATCATTTTCAATGTCAAAGACGTTGTCCGCAGACAAAACTGCCTGCATACTAACATCATCCAAGTTGACTGGAGTCTCGCCTATGTTTTTAATCATAAATCGATAAGCGATATCGTATGTTGGGTGATCGATAATGTATAGTTCTTCTATCACAAGGTCTGGTTTACCCTCACTGAAAAGAGGCAGAGTGGCATTGGATGTTGCTCCTGCTACATGAGTGCAATTGAGGGTTATCGCGGTGGTGCTGGAGCAGATGCAGCCTAATATGCTAAGTAATCCAATTAGTACTCTTTTCATAGTGACCTCAACATCATAACTGTAAACGCACTAAACATAGCAGTCCTAATCAACGGGCCCCTCATGAATTCCTCCCTTCATCCATAATCGCAGACACTAGGCTATCTTCTTAGATTACATAATTCGCGATGATTATGACTAAAACCAATGAAAAGTATCGAGATGATTTATTGTACTTCATCATGTCATCACCTCAATTTCCATCAACCTCTGTTTAAGATAGAGTCCTTTGTTCATTGTCATTGTTCTGTTTTAAATCTATTTTATATTGCTAGAATCTCCATGAATGACTTCCTTCTGTTGGTCCATGAGACCTTCAAGTCGAGTCTGTGCCACATTCTGGTACCACCTCTGGTCATCAATGTTTTCCCGGCCTCTAAGGCATCGGCTAAAGGCATTTATAGCTTCTTTGTTATTTCGGTCTTTTAAATGCTGTTCTCCAAATATGAACTGCCAAAAAGATTTATCGGATGATTCCTCTATAGAAATCTCTTTCAATTTCTGTTCAAACGGCCGGGGATCATCTAAGAAGCGAATCCCAGCGTAAACCTGCGAGTCTTTGAGTAAGAAAGGAAGCAACGCCTTTGCATTAGGGTCATCGGCATGCCATCTTTCAAGAAATATTCCTAATGCCACCTGAGTAATCAGTTCTTCATCTCTTGCCCTTCCCTTACGGTATGCTTGTTCCCGCTGTTCCAGCTCCCTAGCTGAGTCACTGGCTCTATACCATGAGTATATTCCAATAAATGCATTGCAAAGAATAATAATCAAAAGCAGTCCGACGATGAGCGAAGCCACACGATGACGGGCGATATATTTACGTAGTATATACCAAGTATTGGCTGTTTGCGCTTTGACCGGGCGCCCGTCGAGATAGCTTTGAATATCATCGTCAAGTTCCATCGCTGTCTGGTAACGTTCACCCGGATCTTTAGCCAGGGCCTTCAACAGGATCGCTTCTAAATCTGATTCAATACTAGGAGTTAAAACCGAAGGCCTCTGGGGATATTCCTCACGGATGGCCTTTAAGGTTTCATAGTGAGTGCCCGATATTCTATAAGGCCAGTTATTGGTCAGCAAGTTGTACAGTATCACTCCCAAGGAATAGATATCACTTCGAGTATCGATATCTTGGAGTTTGCCAGCGGCCTGTTCGGGTGACATGAACGCCGGGGTACCAAGGATGTCGCCGTCCAGTGACACGGTTTGGTCCGAGTGGTCTCTGAGCAGGTCTTTGGCCAGACCGAAGTCCAAAATATGTGGTTGGTTGTCAGCTGTCACCAAAATATTTGACGGCTTAAGATCCCTGTGGATAACGCCACGCTGATGTGCATACTGCATAGCCGTACATATAGTATGAATAAGCAGGACAACTTGTCTTGCTTTCATTTGGTGTTCTAATATGTATTGGTCCAGAGGCACCCCTTCTATCAACTCCATCGCATAGTAATAGATCTTCTGATGAATACCGCTGTCATAAATCCTTGCAATATTCGGATGTTCAAGACGAGCTGCGAGTTCGACCTCGCGTTCGAATCGGGCCAGAGCTCGTTTTGAGCCGAAGACTTGAGCATTTGTGACCTTTATCGCAACCTCTCGGTTGGTACTTACCTGCATGGCACGCCAGACTGTCCCCATACCACCTTCACCAAGTTGATCGACGATTTTATATCCCTCGATTTCTGGCTGAACAATAGAGGTTTTTGGTAGGGCAGATGTTTCTCCCTGACTGAAGGTGGGAAATCTTTTTCCTTTATTTGATTCACTGGTCATGGCGTATTACTCATTCAATGTTTTACCTTTTCGGCACAGTACGCATGTGCTTTTTGAAAAATGGCTGTTAAGTCGGGTGTCATCCACTTGACTTCAATCATCGATGAAAATGCACTTTGAAGGTTCTTATACGAGAAGGATGTAATGCGCTGATTATAGTTAATAAGAGCACTGGCAATAGCAGCATAGTATATGGCAGCAACTACATCGTGCTCTGCCTCAGATCGGACATTTTTTGAAAGACTTTTGCAGTAATCCTTGATTTTTCTAATAATTGATAATTCTGTATCCGGATCGCTGAGTAGAAAACCAATTGAATTACCTGTGAATAGTTTAATATCTTTACATAATTGTGCCAGCACCTTAGGTAATATTCGTGCCACAGCCTGATCGAGAGGTATTTTGTCTGCCAACATGTCATGCAGCAATTCCGACTTGACCTCATTCTCATTAAGATTAATTCTATCTTTTTTGACATCAACACAAATAGTCCACAACTTGGCTAGTTTATCGGGATCAGAACCAAATGTAGTTGAATCCTTTTCCATTGTAGTTCTCCATCACGATGTTGATAACCTGGATGCATATTATTGAAAGCTCATTGCAATATAATTATCTAATCATCATGACTCGTCACTTAATTCGCCGATGCATATTTTATCTTGCGCAATGCACTGAGAGAAATCTGAAAATATCTTCAAATTCCTCCTCTGCTTCTTCATCAGAACTTACAAGGTCTCTGAGGTGACGTATTAAAACTGAACGAAACCGACGTTTCACTGTCTCAATCATATTTGATGCTTTAGACTCGTTTTCTATCTTACAAATACGACAGACCTCCGCCATCCGGGGGGGCTGCGTATCATTTAGAATTGGCTCTAATAACCGCAAACTAAATGCATTCCAATGGCTGGCTCTCATCGTGTTGCAATATTCATTTTTTACCTCTACCAAGACTCGGTCAAGTATATTGGTGATCCATCCATAATAGAAGGCCTGATCTGGACTCTGTATTGATTCAAGTGCGTCAATATTCACCGCATCAGCAAAATCAAGCTTTGTAATATTGACTTGGCCTCCTCGCTTAATTCTACCTGCACTCCGGAATGCACTTACAACGTATCGATTCAGTGCTACTAGCAAGAATGTGCGGAATCTTCCTTTTGATTGATTTGCTTGTAGAATTAGATTGCGCCCTAAGACAATTTCAGAGAAGAAATCCTGAGTGAGATCTTTAGCAGTATCGTTATCAAAGCCTTTGTTTCTTAAATAGCAGTATACGGGTTTCCAGTAAGTCTCAATGAGATTATTGAGGATCATGCGCCGCCGAGTTTCATCTTGTGTTTTGGCACTTAGGATGCAAGACCATTGGGTTGTCGTGAATTTACTACTCGCTCCCCCTATACTTGTTCTATCCCACGGCTTCATTATATTTTATATCCGAAATGAATAATTGCTGAACTCATTGCAGGAAAGCAGGTATAAGACAAAGGATGTATAGAAGAGTCCAGATTTACACTATCGATTATACCAACAATTAAGGCACTTTGCAACCAAGAAATCTAAGAGCAAGCAACTCTGCGCAAGCTGTATCTTGACTGGATTATGCAAGATTTATGTTGATTTGATTACTTTGTCACAACTTGGAATATTTTCTTCTTAAAGTACATGGTTTCTATTATTCTCAATAACTCTGTCCATTTGTTGAGAAACATCTTGTATACTTCTTGTCGCAATTGTCAAATCTGCATGGCCAAGGAGCTTTTAAATGGCGAGTGGAAATGTATCTGAACGTGTTTTTCTATGCAAAGTTTTCATGGTTCTACCTCCTCTAAAAATGGTTAAAGATTGATACGATATTTCCGAATTAGTTGTAGTTATGGTTGTAATTTTTCAATCACTTGAAAAAACTGATGAATCGTAACAACTTATTATGCGTTAGCTTGTGATTATTACATAGATTGAAAGGTAATCGTACACCTATGAAGAGCTCAAAGTCAAATACTAAAATCCCTGTAGCCACAATTTTTTTTGAGGCATCCTGTTACGACATATCAGCCGAGGTTCACTACTTATCTGAACAGCTTTTCGGCTTTACGATACAGTAATAATGGACATCACGAATCTACCTATGTCATGGTCAATCGTAAAAAAACGTTGCCAAACACCTATCAGGAACTTGCCGAATACTAAGACAGTTCATGCAGATTATTGAGACATAGCAAAATATCCGCTCCGGGTCATTCATTGAATGGGAACTCCACATTACCTCGGGTTCATTGTCCTCACGGAACTCAGAGCGTTAAAAATCTCCTGGATATCATATATAGTGCATCCTACCTAAAGCCGAACATTCCCTGTTCAGTATTATATGCTAAAGAAGCTTCTGATCGAATTTGCTGTCTGTCTTCCACATGGCTGACATGGTCGAGACCATCTTCCTGGCCACTGAATGTTTGGCATTGGCAGGGGTTATTCCATTTGAAATCATCCTTTCATAGTAATCCTTAAAACCATTATCTCTGTGTCCTATGGCACTGTTCGCAGCCCCAATGACCGCATTCTTCAATCTTCTGTTGACAGCCCACGGCAATTTCAGTCTTGCCGGTTTGGGCCTTCCCTTTTTATCCTTTCCGCTGGTAGCTCTGACAAGTCCAACTCCACAGTACTTGTGTAGCTTGGCTCTGTTCTTGAACCGCCATGGGGTATCGAGGTAGGCAAAAATAGTAGCTGCACGAATGAGCCCTACACCTGGAAGTTTACACCAGTACTTGATTATGGGATATTTGCGGGCATATGAACTGAATTGTTTCTTGGCCAGCTCAACCTGCTCTTTGGTAGCATCGTAGCCAATCCATAGCATTTGCAGTTGGGCTTTCAAAACACGATTGTCCAATCCTGAGAGCCAATCATGACGATGGACATGATCGCGAACGACCTTCCTGGGTATTGCTACGCCATGCATCCTGCAACAGGCGCGAATCTTATTGATATACCTGACCGCATCACAAACTCGGTCATGATAGAGATTAATCCAGTGTTTGAGATTGGCTCGATGACTGTCATCCGTGTGATGAACAGCCTTCAGGAACTTTCCCCTTAGAAGAAAAGCGAGTTTGTGTGCGTCAATCTTGTCATCCTTATCTCCTTCAGAGGTTATTAATTTGTTGCGACGAGGCTCAGAGACAATGAATTGCTCCACCCTTTCGTGGAGGTTACGATAGAGCCAGCCGGCCATCGGTCCCTCTTCCATGGCAAAACGCTTCTTGCCCTGGAGTGAATCAAGGACGGTGCTGATCGCTGGTATGGTTGTCGGTACGGAATATCTTGCCACGATTTTACCTCTTTGTTCGATTGCCAGTTCTGTGTTGTTACTATGTACGTCTGCTCCAATATAATACGTTGCCATAATTGACTCCTTTCGTATATAGGGTTAATCTTTCCAACCGAATTATACTTAAGGATGCCTGGCTCTTCATATCTTCATTGAATCCGTTGCTCATCGGTCCTAACTGCCGACACGAGCAAGTACCGTATTCACAGTAATTCGCAAGTGGCGTCAGCTTGGCACTTTGCAAGCGAGTAACCACGATTTGAGGAAGTGAAAAGCGTTCGCTTCTCGTAAGAACTTTGAACCTTTACAATTCAAACGCAGGTCATTACATGTGTTTCCCCCAAACAACCGAAAAGTATTTAAGTATGAATATTCATATATAAATACAAAAGCTTCATGTAGCTGAGCACATATAGTTGGAGGGGGACATCATGAGTAACCTCACCGCACACAGCATAACAGAATTGAGAAAGTGCAGACATGTGCATTCGCCAACTCTCGATACAGTAATCATGGTAGAGGACACCATAAAGAGGCTCGGAGCATGTACTGTGACGGAGCTTTATAAGTCACTTCCAAGAACAGTGATATATCCAACCTTGAAGCTAATAATTGAGTATTTCTACACCAAGGGATTCATTGCGTCAGACAAAGAGCACAGGATTGTCTGGATATATAATCCCCGACTGGTAAGAAAGTACAGGTCAAGGCCTGATCTGAAGGTGAGATAGTGGTAGAGATATATTTTGCAGATGAGAAGGTAAAGGAAGATTTCGAGAAGCTGAAGACGAACGAGGAGTTTCGGGACCTTTATAGATTTATCTGTCGGGCTATCGAAGATATCAAGGTTAAGCCTGACTGTGGAACGGCAATGGCCAAGAAACTCATACCGAAGGAATATATCAAGAAATACGCCGTTAACAATCTGTACAAATACGATCTTCCCAATGCTTGGAGGTTGCTGTACTCTCTGGGCAAGGAGGGAATAGAAATCTTAGCAATAATTCTTGAGTGGTGTTCTCATAAAGAGTACGAAAGGATATTCAAATACCGGGCAAGATAAGAAATCGTTTTGGCGGGTTGCTTGTAATTCACCGGCTGGAGGCTATCTGTGAAAGGGAATCTTGGCCACAAGAATCTTACCAAAAGATTTAAATAGGGATATCGTGCGGTGAAAATTCCTCATCGGAGAACCAGGAAAAAAGATTTCCAGTTTTCTCCGCTGCCTTACCTGGAACAAAGGGACTTGGTAATGCATCGCTAATCTTTCAAAGCAACAAAGTGTTTGATTGGAGAGACTTTTTTCGCTAAACTATTCTGAGTATTTCTTTAAGTGTTATTGTCGCAGTCATAAGCCACTGTGGAGGCCGCTGATGTCAACAATCACAAAAAAAGAACTTATCGACCGAATTGCCGAAAACACTCAGGCTAAGCGTGAATTGGTTAAGGCTACAGTTCAGAATTTCCTCGACGAGATTATCTCCGAGCTTGCTAAAGGTAACCGCTTAGAGTTTCGCGATTTTGGAGTTTTTGAGACTAGGACGCGTGCAGCCAGGACAGCACAAAACCCGAAAACCCTCGAACGAGTTAACGTTCCAGCCAAGCGAACAGTAAAGTTCGAGATGGGTCGGTTGATGAAGCAGAAGCTAAACGGCCAGAATGCAAGAGTATAACAGTTACTTCAAGGCTACCGTACCCGTGTCCGTCTCGCCCAGAAAATACAGAACGCCTGGCCCCTTCACTTGACAACGGTCGTTCCGTCGGGGGTGATGGAGAACGGCAGTTCCCAAACTGGCTTTGACAGCGATCTCACACAATGATAAGCTATCTGCGAGATCAAGAAAGGCACAACTGACGTTTCACGTTTTGGTGGAAGTATGACTAAACTGGATAGTATAAAGTCTGAGAGAAGAAGACACTACTTTTTCCTAAATCCTTATGGAGATGCTGCCTTCACTAAGTGCCCAATATGTCAGGGCAAAACAAAAGTACGAAAATTTCCACTGGTCATTCACATCGATCCCCAGCAGCTTTTACTCTTAAATAAGAAATGCCGCTACTGTACCAAATGTGATTTGATAATAGCCAAAAAGTCCGAGCTGGAATCATTAATGGCAGCCTGTTTTGAACAATCGAATCCGCAAATGATAGGGAACAATTATCTTGTGATGGGTGTTGCAGAAAGAAGGGATTGGCGAGAGGGCAAAAAAGGTAAAATGCTACAAGGTGAAACAGTAGAGCGCATGTTGGTGTTCAAAGACGTTTTGAATTTCGAACCAGTGCAACCTGGATGGTATCGCGAGGGTGAAAATCAAGGTCCGAACCGACGTTAAAAGCGCTGGTCTGATGGCTGGCGATGGCAAAATCAATCAAGATGGTCAATAGACAGACAATTGGTTCGAGGAACTCAGCGATTCTTATCACATAATCAATGGATAGCTGAAACAAGATGAAATTTAGAAAAGAAGAAGACCAAGGCTACAATCCCCATCTCAGAGCTGCATTCCTGGAGGTGGTCGAGAACCAACTCGAAACGAATGATCCTCCAAAAGCAAGAGAGGCATTCAATCGACTCGTTTCGCTGGGGATTTCAGAGGAAGACGCAAAGATCTATATAGCCCAAGCAGTATGTGTGGAAATATACAACATCCACAAACACAAGAAGCCTTCCAATCTCAAGCGGTACGTGAAGAATCTCAAACGTCTTCCCAAAGAACCAAAGGAATAGGATCAGCCAACCTTTGGCTACACGTGGCTATCGGGGTGATGGTGAAGAACGTACGTTTCTTTGCGAGGCTTGAGTGCGGTGATTGTGAGAAAAAAACGCTGATTCCCCATACAGAATAACGGCAGGACTAAACAACACCTGCCATTAGGAGGAAAATTATGTGTAGCAGACTGTTTTTTCGAGAATGCCTACAAATCCTGTGGCTTTACCGTACTGCGGCGGTTAGCTTTTGCCCTTGCAATAGCATCGTCCAATATTGCACAAACCTTGTCGCTTAGAGCGGCAATTGCATCAGACGAAGTCATCGTCTGTTTGCTCTTGATGTAAGCCTTAACCTTGCTCGCAACAACCAGAACTTCCTTGTCTGCCATTATAATACCTCCATAATAAAATTGATCTCTCTTAATTACCGGCGATGGTTCGTCAGACCACAGTCTCAAAAAACGTTTAGCATGCTACAGAACACTTTGCAACAAGATAAACACGTTAAAACCATAAAACTCTTGCAGGCATGGTACTAATATCATCCTTTTGTTGCTCGCCTCACCAAGAAAACACACAAAGCCCAGCCCTATGACTTGACAACGGTCGTTCCATATCGGGGTGATGGCGAGAATGTTGTTTGTCTTTACCGGCTTTGCTCATGTTGAACATCGTGCTATACTGCGGGGTTAACATCCTTTGATATATCAGCTCGTAGGTCTACAGCGAATTTTATAAACGGAGCCTTATTGGTTGGCATACCAGACCACAAATTCCCGAACAGGCCAGTAATTTGGGTCGCTCTTTGGGCATACTTCCATATCCTGAAGAGGTAGACAGCCTTTTCGCTTTTTGCCTTTGACTTCTACGATAACGCCCTCGAACTCCACGTCACAATCCTCGTCGGCAATTCCCAGCACTTCCACCTTACAGCCGACGGGGAACGAGCTTTTCGCACGCATATCATTTGGAGCGAATGGGTCCAGGTCGTCTTCCATACGCTCAGCCTGAAAGGGAAACTTTAAATTTGCTTTAAGCCATGCAATCCAGTTGCGTGATTTCCACTGTTTGCACTTCTGCTCGAACGCCTTGATATCACCGTCGTCATCGTTCCACGAAGTGTCATATGGTTTATCAATCATTATTTGGATTCTCCTGCAAACGGCTGCCCTAAGGATATACATTCCAAACCTCGAGAATGCGCCAACCCTTGTCTGTCTTGCCCACTACTCCGGAAAGGGACCAGCCCACGCGGCAGGCATCGCTGATGTTCCGGGAGACAGGAATTATAATCTCGTCATTTCCTGAAAAATCAGACAGGTGCAACTTACCCGGCTCCACGGCCTCGATGGTAAAATGATCTTCGATAGCTTCGTCACAATCAACAGCGGTGCAGTCAGCATAATCGGCAAGCATCCAGGCTAATTCTTCCGTGGCGGGCAATTCCTTGGCGGCAGTAGCGCCACAATTCACAACCTCAGCGGCACTCTCCGGCTTGACGTAACCCTTTTCCTGGAGCCATTTGCCCAGCTTCTTGATCACTGTTCCCGCCGCCTGCTTCAACTCCTTGCCGCACATAACCTTGCGAATCATAAAGTAGTTCAGGAACTCACTCACATTGCCTGGGATTTTCTCCGGTCCGAAGACCTGGCAAGATTCCCGATGCTCATCGCCCTCGGCGTCATAAAAACGATCGAATAACGCATTCTCCTGCTTATTGAGGCTCTGATAGGCATAGCCATCCAAGCATGACTGAAACAAATCAATGATGTCTTCATACTTACGCATGGTTGAAGGCTTCAGGCGTTTTTGTTGTTCTTCAAGGAATTCATCAAGCACTACCTCAATAGTCTTTTCTGCTGGTTGGGTTAGCTTTTTTGTAAGCTTACTCATTTCAACACCTTTCTTGTGGTTCTATTGCCCACTTCAGAGTCAATCACAGTAATCATTGGTCGCACAGGCCTGCGCATTGACTCTCCTTTGAATTTCCTAAGGACAGCATCAAAGTCACGGTCAAGCCGAAACTGCTCATTTTTTAATGCCTGCCTGAACACATATTCTGTACGTGCCGGATACCGGTCCCGCATTCTTTGGAATAGCCAGTAATCGGTGCTTTCATCGATCAGATAATCCCAGACTCGCCGTATCTGCTCCGGGGTAAGCGGTCCTTGATCCTCAAAGGCCGACCGGAACAAGCCATAGCCCACGTAGAACGCCAGTCCGTACCGTCGGTCAAAAACTGCAGCTGTGTCTTTGGCTTCGAGCAAATAATCCGGCAGCGGGAATCTCGGTTCCGGAGGCGCGTGACCGTGTGTTTGCCGATAAGATTGAGCTCTGGTTAAGCCGCTGTCGGGAAGGACCATCTCATCTGTCCAATATCGGTGGAACCGGTTAACGGCGGCCCCGAGTTTCAGGCCATCCTCAAACAAAAGCTCTTCCTGACCAAACAGGGCAATCCAGGCCTGATATTGGGCCTCCTGAATCTTGAAACCTTCCCGGATACGAGGGTCATCATTATCAACATGACGATACGATGGTGTGTATATAGCCTCCCGCCTCAACTCGGATACCAAATTCTTATCCTTGCCAGCACCTTCAAATCTTTGCTGTATGCCCGAAAGGAGCCAGTGGTCATCCCATGGCGTTACCCGCGAGAAGAGCAAGTCGCCGGATTTGAGAGAACGCAGTGCCTCGGGTTTGGTGGCTTTCAAGCGGTAGCTCTTGTCACTTGCCAGGTCTGCGGCATTTACAAAGGGAAGCTCTACGCCTCTTACAATGAATATCCCGTAAAAAGTCTCGGTGTCCCATCGCAACAACCTTTTTTTTTGCTGGTCACGCATGTCTTTCTGACGCTCAAGGAACAGTTGGATAGGCGTTTTCCCATCCAGATGAGTGGCTCGAAAAATAAACTCGTCGGTGGCATCATCGACAGCCGATGGCCTGCTACTAATTCGCTTCTTTCTTTCGGAGCTATCCAGTTGCTGTTGTACAAAGGACATCCATTCAGCAAACAGCCACGGGTCGTTACGAACAAAATGTGCCAGTTTCCTCTTCATATCGGCGCCGTCATCTTCGTCGTGGATTGTCAAGCCCAGTCGGTAAACGTCACGAATAGGATCCCCGCAACTGCTGGCGGGATCCGCCGACTTGCCATTGTTGGGGAAGTACCGGTTATGATCGGCCAGAGGATTCAGCAGGCTTTTGTACAGGTCACCACCAAGGGAGCATCTTGAAATAAAGAATGTTCTCAAAACTTCACCCAAATCCGTAGTAAGCTTACTTAGGTCACCGTGAGGCCAACCGGGGTAAATGTCCCGGGTATCCTCAACATACTTACGAAGAAGTGGGTCGAAACACTGCGATGCTGTACGTTCGGCAATTTGCTCCGCTGAAGCTTCGTCAAGTTGCCAGAGTTTTTCCTCCAGACCCTCACAGAATCCAGCAGCCCAGTTTCGGCTGATAAAGATTTCAAAACCTCTTGCCAGCATCCACCCCACAGTGGTTGATTCTTCGTTACTGAACCAGAAGGTGTCTGTTGACAAGTTATCGCGTATCTGCCGGCAGCGATTGGACAAAACCACTGCCAGTTCATGGATTAGGACATCCCATAGGCATGGCCTGCGGTGCAGACCCGCAGCAAACAGGTGTCGTGAGGAAATGGATGTTTTCTGTCTTCGTGTTCTTTTACGTTTTGGACCCCTTCGTTTATGCTTGCGTTTTGACATGCCAGGTCAACCTTTCCTTACAGGGCTACAACTGGTATTCGTTAAACAAAAAAAAGAGACCTTCAAGCGACATTTCCCATTTGGTCTCCACAAAGCAACCCCGACCGGGATTGCCTGCTGTTAGTATATCCGGTTCGTCTGATAATGCAATCGGTTACGCAGAATTTTCAATCCGATGCACCTGGCATGGTAACGGTAGGCTGGGTCAGACAGGTAACCAAATGAATTGCAGACATAAAGGTTTGCCCTGGTAGGATTGGTTAGTAGGCCACTGGCACCTCGCCCAAATAGGAGACCCCGGAGGGGATGCCTCGCCAGGCTTAACGTGCGCTCGCCGCGGCGAGGGTCACTGCTAACTGGCTTGAAAGGTTTTTGACCGCCAAATCAATCCCGACGCTAAAAAGGCAGGTCGCTGGCGGCAAGGCTTCCTTTCGCATTCCGCTCATCTCTGTTCTTGGCACTTTCTTGCCTATGCTGATTTCTTTGCCAGCAATCACCTCCAACTTCATGCCTGAACTCGCTCATTCTGCCTTACGCCCTGCGGGCGCAGGCGAAAGATGCGATAAGGCAGATGGCTCACTCAGGCTTCCTTGTGACCTGGAGGTGATTGCACTATGAAAGAAATCAAATACGCAAGGCAAGAAAGCAGTGCTCAGAGCAGCAAGCGGAAAGAATACAGGTGCCGGGTCTGTGACGGCCCAGTGGACTGGCCGCACATTGTCTGCCGCGAGTGCTGGTACCGGGACCGAGAAGAGCAGGAGTGGGAGAGCTATCTGGATTTTCTGGAGAACGATGACACCACCCCGAAGAACCCAGAGCGCTCCCCAGGGGATGGCTGTAAAAGGAGTATTTCCCGTGAACGGACCATGCTTGTTGTTCTTTGTGGGCCTTCCTGTGCTGGAAAATCTGAGTTTGCAAGGAAACTGCCCGGGAACTTCACGATTATAAGCTCTGATGAGATAAGGAAGCGGTTGACTGGCAGTTTCAGAAGTTCCAAAGATGAAACCAAGGTATGGAATGTCTTCGAATCGATGAAATGCAAGGCGTTGAAAGGGGGTGGCAATGTTGTCCTGGATGCATGCCATATCTCGAAGCGGGCGAGGCGGCATTCGCTGCAAGGCCCCAATGGCCACCACAGGAAGATATGCGTTGTATTCGATTTGCCTTTGCGAACTATCCGGGAAAGGTGTCTCAAAGAGAAAAGGGTGCCCTTGAAAGAGGCAGAGCGAATGTGGGAGGATTTCCAAAACAGCAAGCCTACCCCAGAGGAGCTGAGAAGCCAGGGTTTTGATGAGGTGTATGTCGTGAAGGAATGAGCACCTGCAATGCAAACAAGGGGAATTTCGCAGATGGCACATCATCCAGGAGAAGCAGGCCAATTATCAGCGCTCCGGAGCACTTTCTTGCCTGTGATTGATTTCTTCCTGCTTCACACCTCCTGCGCTTATGCCTCAGCTCACACATTCTGCTTTGCGGCTTCGCCGCCTTGGTTATGTTGGTCTAAAGCAGATGGTTCGCTTCGGCTATTTCGCTTCGGAGGTGTTTCGCTATGGAAAAAATCAAGAATGCAGGGCAAGAAAGCAGTGCTCGGAGCGACCCAACGATGAATGAAGTCGTGGTTAAGAAAGGCAACAACGCTGTAGATGCTGGCGAGGTTTGTCCATATTGCGGTAGCAAAGATACGGTAATGATGGACGATTTTCTTGATGAAACAAGCAACGTAGTTTCTGAGGCTTGGCTGTGTAGTGCACCCCAATGCTACGCAGGAGGGTTTAGCCGAGAAGTGAAGCTGGATAAAAATGGGAAAATAGTATCCAGCAGGACATTTGCTGGCAAGCCCGTTTAATCGAGGACGTCCACAGTGCGACATTCTTATTAGGACTTGGTAATAGTTCGGGAGCCTTGCTGTACCCACTTTAGCCGGGCGTATAATCGCTCTTTTCACAGCGCTGCCGCTTTTCTTCACCTAATCGCCTTCATCCTGTGATTTTTCCACGATACGATCAGGCTTGCCTGGCTCGATCCTGCGAAGGCCAAACTTGAGCATGGTTCGATCCCGCAAGCTCAAGATTGCCCTGGCAAGCCTGCATTGGTTCAGAGCAGCAGTAACGCCCAGCTATACGAGATTGACCGACTCCAAGTATGCCCTGTCGCTTGGCCTGGCCGGTTGATTAAGCCGTCGCTGCCAGGGCATACCGGGTTCAAGCAGCGCATTGAAGTCCGTCAATCTCTGGGAGCTACCGCTTCCTGCCTGCAAACATCAGGGAGGGAAGGCGGTGCGGCGGAGCAACGCCGGGCCCTACACGCTCGCATCGGCGGCAATTCATAGTAATAGCTTCGCCCATCGCCTCTTTATTATGGCGGATACTTCCTGGCTTTACTTATGGGCTTTTTGCATGTTTGATTCAGTGGGATCGTAATCCGGTTGGTTCGAACCGCTGGTTTTTTGATGATTTTGCCGGCTCGGGAAAGAGGGGGCTTTCCACAGTAATGATAAGGCGGGGATGGGTCAAAAGCCCTGCGCTGAAGGTCATTTTGCCCATGCGCCAGGAAGGGGCTTTGCCCTTTCTGTCAGGGCTTGCCTGCAAAAATGTCCAATTGCAAGATTAATGGAGCCGACTGGGCTTGACGGGCAGTGGGGCAAAGGAGAATGAGTGAGCTTCACCCATATTTTTGAATAATATTGTAATTATTTTATTGGTGAAGCGAGGCATCTGCTTTGCCCCCAACCGGCTGGCCGAACGGGTATCGTGCCCACTGGGCCGAGACCCAATAGGGCCATTTTTCTGCGATAAACCGCTGCGGCGAGGAGAGGGCAAAATTGGCCCTTTTGATTTGCTGCTTTTGACCCACTAACAGCTACTGGGCATTTTCGCATTGGGGGCCTTGGGAATAGGTTAGCCGGGGCAGAATTGGGTAGCGGGTAGAGTGAGCCGAGCATCGCCCTTGATATATGCCTCAGGTCAAACTTTAATCCTTTGTTGCGAGCCTGCATGCGGTCTGCGACCCCAAGGATTAAGCTGACCTTCGGCAAAAATGAGGTGGGCGATGCCTTTATATTTGCGACCTGCTGAAT
>CAZFOQ010000046.1:0-27550 GCA_964520535.1 uncultured Pirellulales bacterium
ATACCCATCCAAGTCAGCTTGCCGTAAAGCAAATTTCAGGCCGAACAGGATTGGGTTTTTACCCTTTTTTCTTTGACTTTCCACTTCCTTTTTGCTATTTTCCTCATAAATAGATTAATGCACCCAAGAGCGGTTTTTTTCTAAACGGTGGAATAGTAATATAATTTTTTTAACTATTGCTTGTAACTTATGCTCTTATGGCTTGTGTTCTTCTTCACTTTTGTTGCGGGTATTGCGAGTTTATCGGTGCATTTAGATGAAGGGAGGTCGAAAATGCTAAAAGCGAAAGACATTATGACGAAAGAAGTGGTCATTGTCAGGCCGGAGACGTTGGTGGAAGAAGCATTAGAGCTTATGCTGGCACATATGATTTCAGGTATCCCTGTAGTTGATATGAATATGACGCTGCTGGGGATAATCACGGAGAAAGATTTGCTCCGACTGTTTTATGGCCCGGAACAGGTCAGGGGAAGGACGGTTGAAGAGTTTATGACACAACCGGCGGTGCACTTCGATGAGAATGAGAACATCAAGGACATTTGTAAGTGTCTGGTCGATGTCACTTTCAGGAGGGTACCAGTGACAAAGGATGAGAAGGTGGTCGGGATTGTAAGCAGGCCCGATGTCCTTAAATGCATTCTCTCGTTAAGTAGCGGAAGGGTTAATATTTGAGCCTTCCCTGATATTTGGGCCGTATTGTTATTCCAGCGAAACCTGTCCTGAGCTCAGTCGAAGGAGCAGGAATCCGCACGATATACGTAAAACGAGTTATCATTCCAGGCCTTGCCGAGGAAGTTATTAAAGCTTTAATATTCTGCCGCAATTCTACGGGTTTCAACCCGTAGATGAAGTTATCCGACGAAGTCGGACGGGTGTAACCCGAAGCGGCAATGCCACGGGTTTTAACCCGTGGTTGTTTACTTGCTAAGTAGACAAAAATCTGAATTCAGGAGACGGATCACAAAGCACGATTCGCGAAGGACGAGAGGCGAGACTTGTTCTGAGCAAAGCCTGCCCCGAGTGTAGCCGAACGGGCCGAAGTGTATTGAGGGATTTATTTGTGTTTCGGCGGATTGAATAACAAAATCAAAAGGGCTCCGGTTTGTGCGGAGCCCTTTGGTTTGTCCGGCTTGTTGGCCTGGATTAGCTGGGGACTACGTTGGTCGCACAAGGGCCTTTTTTGCCCTGTCCGACCTCAAATTCCACCCTCTGGCCTTCATCGAGAGTGGCGTAGCCGTTTGTCTTAATTTCAGAGTGATGAACGAACAAATCTTCACTGCTGTCGTCGGGAGTGATAAATCCAAAGCCTTTTTTCCCATTAAACCATTTTACTGTACCTGTACTCACTTTTGTGCTCCTTTGGCCTTCTAACGGCCGTTAATTTTGCCTCTCGGTATTATTGAAGGGAATATTCTTGAGAGACGAGAGAATAAACCTACCTAACTTTCACTTATTAAACGATCATTATATATGGAGTGTTAACCTCAGTTCAATAGAAAAAAATTAAAAAAAATATAAAAAAAATATAACAGGCGGATGGACAGAGTGATTAGTTGACGGGTGATTAGTGAATTCGTGATTAGATCATTGGTTGATTAGTCATCATTTACTCATCAGCATCCGTCTTTAGACGGACTCAACGCTCATTAATTCCGGGAAATTCAGGTAAGCGAATTCGCCGAACAACTCGGCGGCCTTGCGATTATAGGCTAAATATACCCCTCCAGGACAGCTCTGGCGATGAAAATGTTTTTAAAGAGTTTCTTTTTTGCCGGAGAAATGTAAAATTATGGGCGTGCTGAGTCTGTTGCGGACAGTTTTCAATTGAAAGTCAGTGTGGGCATAGTTTTGAAGATGATTGAAGTTAAATTAAAGACAGCGATTCTTGGTCTCGATGAGCGTGGCCGGCTCCTGCTTGAAGCGGCTAAGGCGTCTGATTATATCGAGATAGAGGCTGTAGCCGATACTGATACAAATCTGGCTGAGAAAACTGCCGAACAATATCAGTGTGCCGCATACGACGATTACCGGCAATTGGTAACAGCGCTGGATTCGCACATAGACCAGGAGAGCCGGGCTTTGCTCGTGGCGGCGCCTATACATAGTTGTGACGAGCATGTACGACTGGCGATGAAAAAGAACTTCAATGTGCTAAAGCTGGCCCCGGCGGCGAGGGGTTTTGAAGAGGCGGCTGAGTTTGTCCGCCTGAGTGAGGATGAATATGTCAAATTTGCTGTTGCCAATCCGGGTCGATATGCAAAGAGCTTTCTTGCCTTCCGCGAGTTCCTTCAGCAGGGTAGGATGGAGCAACTTTTTCTATTGAATGTCTTTTGCAGCTTTGGTGATGAGCATTATCCCGGCTGGCAGAGTGACCCGAAATTAGCCGGTGGGGGGGTGCTCCTGCATAATTGTTATAAGATAATCGACCAGATATTGTGGAATTTCGGTGTGCCGCAGCAGGTTTATTCATTGCATAGTAACCAGGCTCAGGATAAACAACAGAGGTTGTATCTGGCAGAAGATACAGCCGTTTTGACTATGAAATATACCGATACGTTTATTGGCAATCTTATCGCATCTCGGCGGAGTGGAACTGGGCCAAAACAGGAATTTTTACGGCTATACGGGAAAGACACAATTCTGACAGTCAGCCAGAGACAATTGACCGTCACCAACGGGCAGGGTGAGGTTTGTGAGCAGTTCGATTATGATGACGATCAGCTAAGTTGTGTTACGGATCTGCTGAATAATTTCGCTCTTGGCATATTATCACCTGATAATAACAGGCTTTGCAGCAGTGGCAGGGAAAATCTCAAGAATATGGCTGTGATGGAATCGGCATATCTATCCTCTCGGACGGGCTTCCCGGAGGAACCGGCCAGGATTCTGCAGATGCCTTCCGGTGCCACCGGCAAGGCGACAGGGATTTAGCCGATCCATAGATAAGAGAAAACTATTTGACAAATAGCACAGTAAGTAATAACTTGACAGTGTTGTCCTCTAATGGAACTGTCGTATGTTATTTGGAGATCTGAGCATGAGCAAAAATGCAGTGTATATTATTATTATATTAGTGTGCTTTATAGGTGCAGGTGTGGTGGCTTATAAGTACATTTTTTCCGGAGGCTCAGGTGGTCTGGCGGGCATTTCAGATGAGGAGATGGTCTGGGTCAAGTGCAATAATCCGAGCTGTAAAGCAGAGTATCAGATGGGCAAAAGGAAATACTACGAAGAATTAAACAAACGCAGAAATCCTTTGGCTCAGACTGCGTCTGCTGTACCCTGCGATAAATGCGGTAAGGAAAGTTGTTACGAGGCTATAAAATGTTCCTATCCGGAATGTGGTATTGTTTTCTTCACGGGCATTGTTCGTAGCGATCTGCCCGATCGTTGCCCTGAGTGTAAGCAAAGCGCAACCGAGGAATCCAGAAAGGCAAGGCTCTCTGGCAGAGAGTAAGCAGTATAACCGCCCGAGTGAATTTGAATAAATTATAATCTACTTTTCGTACTGAAGTAAGAAGTCCCTGGTGATGTTTTTTTTCGATTTGTTAAAGTGCCTGCTTTAATATTCTGCCGCAATTCTACGGGTTTCAACCCGTAGATGAAGTTATCCGACGAAGTCGGACGGGTGTAGCCCGAAGCGGCAATGCCACGGGTTTTAACCCGTGGTTGTTTACTTGCGGTATATGGAATAAGAAACTGGTAATCAGATTAGGCCCAGCCATGATTATGATTGGGCCTTTTGTATGATGCCAGTGCCACAGAACCTGAATCGGCCTGCCGGGTTCAGCGTTTCTATCGTTTGATTCAAATCCCAATATTCATATTCGACGTTGGTTATTTTATTACCGTTGCTATATCTGACGTTGATTAAACGTATAATTTTATGTCGCTCAGGAAAATTTCTATTTAAAAAACTTGTTTCATTTATTATAAAATGTGTTTTTGCATACGGAAGTTATATGATTCAGCAAGAATTTTGTCAAGATTGCCATCAAAAGCACGATTGCCAGGAAGTTTATCGGCAATTGGGCCATGCTACGTGCCCTTCTGTTGTTCGTAAGGTTATCGCAGCTTTTCTTTTGCCGCTAATTGTTTTTATCATTTCTCTGGCGGTTTTTGATGAAATTATTGCAGCAGCAGGGGGTAACATCCTGCGTTCTTCACAGGACGGCAATCCGGCAGGTACACAGGAGTTGCAAACCGCCATCAGTTTTCTTATGGCACTGCTGACAACTTTCGTTTGCGTGCTTGTTATAACAGTGATAAATAGACGGCTTGGTAAAACAGAAAAATTTTAAAGCTTCCCGAATATGAGTATTGCCACTAAAGGCAGATTTAGTTTTCCCGGTGGGACACACCCACCTGAAAAAAAGGACTTGACCTGCGAGAGCCCGATACAACCCGGCCCCCCGGCTAAACGAGTCGCAGTGATGCTCAGCCAGCATATTGGCGCTGTTTGCCGACCGCTGGTCAGAAAAGCGAACATGGTTCAGGCGGGGCAAAAAATCGGTGATTGCGATGCCTTTGTTTCCGCCCCCGTACATTCACCCATTACCGGCAAAGTGGCGGAAATTGCTCTGCGTCCACATACCGTCATGGGACGCAGCTCGGCGATAATTATCGAGGCATATACTGATAATCCGACGAAGCGTTCTTATTTTAAGTTGGACAGAGGATTCGATATCGATAAGTATTCGATCGAACGGATCTGCGAGGCTGTTCGGGAGGCCGGGATTGTCGGTATGGGCGGAGCGGGCTTTCCGACGCGAGTGAAGATTGAGCCCAATCCTCGGCTGCCCAAAAAGACCATGATTGTGAACGGATGCGAATGCGAGCCGTACATTACTTGCGATTTTCGTATTATGCTCGAGTGGACAGATCAGATTATTGCCGGAATCAAGCTTGCTCAAAAAGCTTCCGACTGTCCGGAAGTGTTCATTGGTATTGAGGATAACAAGCCCGAAGCGATAGAAGCGATGCATGCGGCTCTGGAAAGGGCCGGCGCCGCTCCGGATATTCAGGTCGTTCCGGTCAAGACGAAATATCCGCAGGGGGGTGAAAGACAATTGATCAGATCTATTCTGAAAAAGAATGTTCCTACCGGCGGGATTCCTCCGATGATAGGTGTGCTGGTGCTGAATGTTGCCACCTGTGCGGCTATTGCCGAAGCGGTCGTTGCCGATTTACCGTTGACCCACAGGGTGGTCACCGTTACCGGAGAGGCCATCGCCAGACCGGGAAACTACTATTGTTCTATCGGGACCTCCGTCGAGAAGTTGATTGAATTTTGCGGAGGAGTGACCCAAAAATCAGCCAGAGTGATTCTTGGCGGGCCCATGATGGGGATTGCCATCGCGGATCTGGATACTCCCATTACGAAAACGTCCGGGGCCATCACCATCATCACGAAAGAACAGATGGGCAGGGCGAAATTTGCCAGGCGCCAGACCGCTTGTATTCGTTGCGGCAGATGCCTGCAGGCCTGCCCTGAGAATTTGAATCCGACGAAAATCGCGCACGCCGTTAAGAACAATCTCCTTGACGTGGCCGAGAGTGCTTATTTGAACGCGTGTATGGAGTGTGGCTGTTGCAGTTATGTCTGCCCGGCCAATATCGAATTAACAGGATATATTAAAACCGGCAAGATCTTCCTTGCCAGGCAAAAGAAAAAGATTCCAAAATAGTATGCGTTATGTATGACGCTGCTTGCATAACAAGCGACGAGACACGAAAAGATGCTTAGGGATATCACAGTATCGTCCGGACCGCATATCAGCCAGGGGCTTTCTACCCGCACGGTGATGCTCGATGTCATCATCGGCCTCGTTCCGGCGATACTTGCGGCCGGATATTTTTTCCGCCTGCACGCACTGATTCTAATCGCGACCTGCGTGATCTCATCGGTCGTCACGGAATGGCTGTGCAACCTGATTCGCAAAAAGCCGAATTCGCTTGACGATTTCAGTGCCGTTGTCACCGGTATCATCCTGGCGTTTTCCCTGCCGCCGGGCTTTCCGGTCTGGGCCGCGGTCATCGGTAGTGTTTTCGCCATCGCGATTGGGAAAATGGTCTTCGGCGGACTCGGGGCCAATATCTTCAATCCTGCGATGGTCGGCAGAGCTTTTCTGACCGCTTCTTTTGGAATGATGATGACCACATGGACGGTCCCGGCTACAATCAATCCGGCAATGCCGAAGATATCGGCGGAAAATACAATGGATGCACGCACACAGGCGACGCCGCTCGCCTGGAGTAAAGAGGCCATAAAGGCCGAAAAAAAGGCAAGGGATTATGCAGAGTTGACACCCCAAACGGAGGAGAGTACTGAAGCCTATAACAAAGCCAAGGCGGAAGCTGAAAAATGCATCAAAGCTGCTAATGAACAGTTGAAAGCTATGTTTACCGGCTCAATCGGTGGCTGCCTGGGCGAAACGAGCGCTCTTGCTCTTTTAATCGGGGGAATTTATCTGCTTATCCGGCGGACGATCAGCTTTCGTATCCCCTTGGCGGTCATACTTTCGGCATTTGTCTTTGCGACCATCGCTTATCTGATTAATCCGGAGGCGTACATTTCGCCGTTCACTCATTTATGCAGCGGCGGATTGTTTATTGGAGCGTTTTTCATTGCTACAGACCCGGTGACTGCGCCTTTAACGCGCAGGGGAATGTGGCTGTTCGGCATCGGTGTCGGCTCGATCACGATGCTCATCAGAATTGTCGGCGAATATCCCGAAGGGGTGATGTATTCTGTGTTGTTGATGAACGCCGTTACACCGTTGATCGACAGATTGTATAAGCGGATTCCCGCGGGAGGCGAGCCAGGTGCTTAAAATAAAATACTTTTTCCGACAAAGCTGGCTGCTGGTAGTTGCATCGTTCTGCTTCGGCCTGTTGATCGCGGCGGCAAATGCTGCCTGGCAGGAAAGAATCCTGCAGAACGAAGAAGACAAGTTCAATAATCTTGCCAGGCAAATGCTCCCGGATGCGAACAGTTTTGAAATAGCTATGGAAAATGCTGAAGTGGATGCGGACAAAGGCAAAAAAAAGGTCACCTCAATTAAGAAGGCACTAACGGCTGACGGCACATGTATCGGCTGGGCGTTCAAGTGCGAAGGTTCGGGTTTTGCCGACAAGATTAAACTGGTCCTGACGGTCGACACCGGTTTTGAGCGACTCAAAGGCTTTGGTGTTCTGGCCAGCAATGAAACGCCCGGCTTCGGGGATCAGATTAAACTGCCGTATTATCGAAATCAGTTTGTTAACGCACCGGCGGGGGAGCTTGTGCTTTCCAAGACGGGTGACTCGGAAAAAATCGATTCCGAGATCGTGGCCATCAGCGGAGCGACGGTAAGCAGTGAAGCAGTCGTTCATATCGTCAATACGTTCTTGCCGCAGGTGAAAAATCAAATGCAAATAAAAGGATTAATCGGCAATGGCGAATAATAGTGAAATTCATGCCGGTCTTTATAAAGATACGCTGCTTGCGGGATTGTGGCGTGAAAATCCCGTGTTTCGCCTGCTGTTGGGGATGTGTCCGACGCTTGCCGTAACCGTTGCGGCCAAGCCGGCGTTGACGATGGGTTGTTGTGTGATCTTTGTGCTGGTTTGCAGCAACATTGTCGTCAGTCTGATGCGAAATCTACTCAAGCCGCATTTGCGGATTCTGATGTTTACTCTGACGATCGCGACCTTTGTGACTATTGCGGATTTATTCCTCAAGGCGTTTCAGCCGGTCATGAGCGAGGCGCTTGGCCCGTATGTCCCATTGATTATTGTCAATTGTATTATTATCTGCCGGGCCGAGGCCTGCGCCAGTAAGAACGGCCTTGCGATCAGTATTATCGATGCGGTTGGGATGGGAATCGGTTTTACGCTGACGTTATGCGTTCTGGCTTCTATCCGGGAGTTCCTTGCAACCGGTGCGATATTCGAAATGCAAATCCTTTCTCTACAAAGGGAAGGCGGCTGGTTTACACCTTGGGCGGCGATGAGCATGCCGGTCGGGGCGTTTATTACACTGGGACTTTTATTAGGGCTGGTGAATCTCGTCAGCAAGAAGAAAAGCTGAAGGAGTAGTGTTATGGATACATTCAATGCTTTACTTTTAGGCTTTATATCGATTGTTTTAATTAACAATCTTGTCTTTACGAAGTTTCTCGGGATCTGTCCTTATCTGGGTGTCTCGGGCAGAATCGATATGGCCTTCGGTATGGGCTTGGCGGTGACTTTTGTCGTGACGCTCAGCGGGACGCTGACGTGGCTGATCGACCATTTGATTCTTATCGGGACGCCGCTGGAGGTCACAAGATACGTCTGTTTTATCCTGGTCATCGCCGGTGCCGTGCAGCTTGTCGAGATGTACATTCGCAAATTTTTCCCGTCACTGTATGAGAGCTTCGGCATTTTTTTGCCGCTGATTACAACCAACTGTGCGATTCTGGGCCTGTGTTTGTTTATTAACCTCTGGGAGGTTGACAGTCTTCTCGATGCGGTCGTGCGCAGTTTCGGCGCGGGGATCGGTTTTACAATGGCAATTTGCATTATGGCGGGCATTCGCGAAAACCTCAATCTCGCTGATGTCCCCGACTGTCTCAAGGGCGCCCCGATTACATTAATTACCGCCGGACTGCTGACTCTGGCGTTTATGGGTTTTGCGGGAATGATACGATGAGAAAGAATATTAAAATGAGCTAAAGTGTCTAAAGTGAGCTAAATTTGTGGACAATAAGGAATTTGCCGTACGCATAATCCGTCTATCGAGAACTCTGCCCAATACACCTGAGGCGAGGATCATACGGACACAAATCACAAAATCCGGAACGTCCATTGGAGCAAATTATCGAGAGGCAAATCGAGCAAGAAGCAAAGCAGATTTCAGGAACAAGATTAAAATCTGTGAGAGTGAAGCCAGTGAGACACAGTACTGGCTGGAAGTGATTATAAAAGTAAAATGGTTTTCCTGGATAAAAGTAAAATGGGAATATGAAGAATGCGGCGAGTTGCTTGGTATCTTTACGTCCGCTGCTAATAAGTAAATTCTCAGAAGGAATTTGTTTATTGTTTTCTGAAATTTTAGGCACTTTATACTTTAGTCACTTATAACTTACTTGTGCTTTTATGGCCAAAGGAATGAGTAATGCTTTTAGCTGAGACACCCGGACTGTGGAATATCATCGCCGCCGGCCTGACAATGCTGGGGCTGGGCAGCGCTTTTGCTGTTGTGCTTTTAATCGCAAGCGAAAAGCTCAAGGTGACGATAGACCCTAAGATAGAGCAGATACACGAGGCCCTGCCGAATCTCGATTGCGGTGCCTGCGGATTCCCCGGCTGCGGCCAGTACGCCAAGGCGGTCTTAAACGATCCCGGATTGCTTGGAAAATGTGCACCGGGCGGGCAGCAGACATCGGCGAAAATCGCCGATATCCTGAACCTCCAGGTCAGTGACTCCGGGCCGCAGAAAAGACCTATCGTCCACTGCCGCGCCCACACAGACGATAAAACCGTATTTGCCAAATACGAAGGCATAGAAAGCTGCACCGCGGCGAACGCCCTGGCGAATGTGCAGGCTTGTACGTTCGGCTGTCTCGGATACGGCGATTGTGTCGCAGTATGTAAATTTGACGCTCTGCACATTATCGACGACTTGGCCGTCGTTGACTACGAAAAATGCACCGGTTGTACGACGTGTTCAAAGGCCTGTCCACGCGATTTGATTGAGATGATTCCGTTCAGCCATGAAAATATGATGACGGTCGCTTGCAGCAGCAAAGAAACGGGTAAAAGCACGCGTTCGATCTGTAAGGTCGGGTGTATCGGCTGCGGTTTGTGTGCCAAGCGAACGGATATTTTCACCGTGGAGAATAATCTGGCCCGGCTGGATTATCGCAAGTATCAACCAAGCGAGCAGACCGAGACGGCGATGAACAAATGCCCGACCAAAGTGATTGTCTTCCGCGGAAAAAACGATCGAACGAGTAAACAACCGGCTGAAGAAACTCTAAAAGCCTGATTGGATCACACTTTTACAAAGAGTTAAGAAACGTGTAATGCGGTTGGATAGAGTTTATATTGACTAATGTCAGTACAAAACAATATCATAGTTCAATGATTTTTAGTTTCAAAAAGCTCCGGCAAGTTTTTCATCTCCTTCGCGGCAGATATATAGAATTCGACCTCAAAGCATACCAGAAGTCACTGATGGAAATCAATAAACTCAAACGCAAGTTTGAAACCATCGAAGATCATTTTCTCAAAGAGAAGTCAAAGAACCTCGTTATTCGTGTCCGGAATGGTGCCCGCCTGGATGATTTACTGATCGAGGCCTATGCACTCGTATGTGAAGGGGCCCGGCGGGTGCTCGGTTTGTGTCCCTTTGATGTTCAGATCATTGCGGGAATCGCGATGCACCAAGGCAAGTTGGCCGAGATGCAAACCGGAGAGGGTAAAACATTGGTTGCTGTATTACCGGCATATCTGAATGCACTCACCGGCCAGGGCGTTCATGTGCTGACATTCAGTGACTATTTGGCACGCAGAGACGCAAATTGGATGGGACCAGTTTATAATTTTTTGGGTCTGACTGTCGGCTTTGTCCAGGAAGGAATGAGTACCGGTGAACGACGAAAAGCGTATGCATCTGATGTGACTTATGCTACTGCAAAAGAGGCCGGATTCGACTTTCTACGTGATAATCTTTGCCTGAAAAAGGATGATCTGGTTCATCGCCCATTCCATTTTGCCATTGTTGACGAGGCGGATGCTAATCTTATTGATGAAGCCAGAGTGCCTTTAGTTATTGCGGCAAGTACGACAACACCAAAAATGGATTACGATCGCATGACTGAGATTGTGCGAACTCTTGAGGCTGATGTAGATTACGATACAGATGAGTATTCCCGAAACGTTCATTTGACAGAGTCGGGATTAGACCGAATAGAGTCACAACTGGGATGTGGCAATCTGCACGCTCACGAAAATCTTATGTTGTTAACCGGCGTAAATCTCGCACTCCATGCGGAGGTCCTGCTTCGACGTGACGTTGACTACATTGTCCGGGATGGGAAAGTTGAGCTTATAGATGAGTTCACCGGCCGCATCGCGGAGAAAAGACGCTGGCCATACGGTCTTCAAGCTGCAGTCGAGGCCAAAGAAGGGCTTCAAATCCAAACTGAAGGTATGATCAGAGGCTCGATTACATTGATACACTTATTAAAGTTGTATCCGAAAGTGTGTGCAATGACGGCGACTGCTAAACCAGCAGCGGAGGAGTTCAAAGAGTTCTATGATTTGAATATAGTGGTCATTCCTCCTAACCGAACGTGCATCCGCATCGATCACTCGGATGTAGTTTTTACACACAAGGAGGCCAAGATTAAGGCCCTCATCGAGGAGATTAAATGTGTTCATACAACGGGACGTCCGATCCTCGTGGGCACACGTAGTGTGGGTGAATCGGAGTGTCTCGCCGCTGCGCTGCAACAGGCAGGTATCGAATGCCAGGTGCTCAATGCAAAAAATGACGAACTGGAAGCGAGGATTGTCGCCCTGGCAGGATCACTCAATGCTGTTACGATCTCGACAAACATGGCGGGTCGTGGGACCGACATTCGTCTGGGTGGTGCCCAGGAGCGTGACCGTAACAAGGTGGCAAATCTCGGCGGTCTATATGTCATCGGAACCAATCGACACGAAAGCCGCAGAATTGACAACCAGTTGAGAGGTCGGGCAGGCCGCCAGGGAGATCCCGGTTCGTCTCGATTCTTCATCTGCCTGGAGGACGATTTGCTGATACGTTACGGAATTCAAGAGCTCATCCCTCCGGAACATCAACTTCCCAGACAAGACGATCCAATTGATGATCCTGTAATCGGAAGTGAAATTGCACGAGCACAACGCATTATCGAAGGCCAGAATTTCGAGATTCGAAAGACACTTTGGAATTATTCATCAGTTCTTGAAGAGCAGCGTAAAATCATTCATCGAAGACGTCAGAATATTTTACTAAAAAAGTCATCTCCAAATCTGCTCGCTAAGCGGGTTCCGGAGCGATTCTCAGAGTTACGTGCTATCGTGAGCGAGGAAGTTTTACGAAGTGTCGAAAGGCAAATTTCACTCTTCCATATCGATCGATGTTGGACTGAGTACCTCGATCAGATCGACCATATTCGAGAAGGTATCCATCTCTTTAGTGCCGGCGGGCAAAATCCTCTGGATGAATTCCATAAGATCGTCGCTAATACCTTCCACGAACTGATGCGAAGAATAGACGATGAAATTATAAAAACCTTTAACTCTGTCAAGATCGATGAGAACGGTATTGATATGGCCGGGGAAGGTCTGACGGGGCCCACATCGACCTGGACCTATCTTATTAACGACAATCCGTTTGGTGACTTCATGAAAGGGCTCAGGGGGAGCTTTCAATGTCTCAAGGGACTCAAGCGGGCTCTGACCGATAATACACCTTGAGCTGAAGGAAACGCTAATTTACGCAGGTGGGTCATGAGCGAATTACTTTATATATTTTTTCGCACCATTTGTTGTGATGAGTTTGGTTGTTGTCTGTGAAGGTACTAATATTGCTTCGGTATCCGGCCTTTTTTCGATTAAGGCAATGCCTTTTTCCACTCCCATAACACTGACCGCAGTTGCCAGGGCGTCGGCGTCGGTCGCATTATCCGCAATAATGGTGGCACTGGAGAGACCTTCGGCACTTGTGCCGGTCCGGCGGTCAATAATATGGCTGTATTGTTTGCCGTCGATCATCACAAATTGCTGGTAGTCGCCGCTGGTGGCGATCGCTCCTTCGGCAATTTTTAGAGATAAGACCAGATCGAGGCCCGTAGTATCCTTGAGTAAGTTCGGATCCTGCAGGCCGATATGCCAGTGGTCTTTGCCTTTGGCCGGCACGCCGAAACATCGGACGTCGCCGCCGATATCAACCATCGCTCCGAGCGCACCGGCAGTTTTCATCGCCTCAATCGCTTTGTCGATACCATAGCCTTTCGCGATCCCGCCCAAGTCCAGCCGCATACCTTCGACGGCAAATCGTACGGTCCTGTTATTCGGATCGAGGATGAGCTTTTCGTAGCCGACTTTCGATTTGGCCTTCTCGATTTGCTCCCGGTCGGGTGCCGCCTGATTTTCCTTTGCGGCACGAAACAAATCCACTAAGGGCCCGACGGTGATATCAAACGCTCCGTCGGTGAGCTTGCTGAATTCGACGCTCCGTTGCAGCACATCGAATGTCGATTCACTGACTTGGACAGCTTTTTCTGCCGCGTTTTGATTGACCATGCCTATTTCCGAGTCGCTTTTATAGTCGCTCATCAACTCGTCAACTCTGTCGATTTCGGTAAAAGCGGCCTCGATGCATTTTCGGGCGGTGCCGGAATCTTTTGCCACGACGACGACACGGGCAAATGTCCCCATGACCAGGCGGTAGCTGCTTTCGAGTTCGACCGGCCGTTGTGTCAAGATAGAGATAAACAGAACCGCAATCAGAAAAACGGCAAAAATAAAGATGGCAATGCTTCTGACTTTTGTATTCATAATAACCTTTCTGAGCACATGGATTGATTAATTATAATTGACCGGCAGGCAATAGCAAAGAATCAATAATGTCGTTATAATGCCGTTATGAGCAAAAATGATGTGATGTTACTGACCGAACGGGTTGAGTGTGAGTTTCTGCCCCTTGTGCGCCGGCCGGGCAGGTATATCGGCGGGGAAATCAACCAGATTAAAAAAGACCTACCGCAGTCTGAGCTCACGGTTGCGTTGTGCTTTCCCGATATTTACGAGGTGGCAATGTCTCATACAGGCCTGGCGATCCTTTATGATTGCCTGAATAAAATCAAAGGAGTTGCCGCCGAGCGGGTCTTTGCACCTTGGATGGATGCCGAAAAAATCCTGCGTGAAAAAAATATCCCGCTGTTTAGTCTGGAGTCCAAGGCGTCGCTGAGCAGTTTCGATATTGTGGGCTTTGGCTTAACGAACGAGCTTTGCTATACCAACGTTCTCAATATGCTTGACCTGGGCGGCATAAATATCCGGAGCCGTGACAGAAGCGAAGACGAGCCATTGATAATCGGCGGGGGGGGGATGACCAATTGCTGCGAGCCGGTGGCGGAATTTTTCGATTTATTCGTTCTGGGTGAAGGCGAGGAAGCCGTGGTTGAGCTTGCGAATTTGGTCAAGGCGGGTAAAAATGCCGGAGCCGCAAAAAAAGAAATCCTTATCGGTATCGAGGAGAAATTCGACTGGGCCTATGTCCCGTCCCTTCATATTGAACGCCGGACTGGACAGAAGCGGCAAAATGCTGTTGTCGAAGATTTTGAAAATTCGCATGTGCCACCGGCCCCGATTGTGCCGTTCGTACAGGCAGTACACGAGCGGGTTAGTGTCGAGATTATGCGTGGTTGCCCCGGCCGGTGCCGGTTCTGTCAGGCGAGTTTTTGCCGCAGGCCGATTCGTTATCGAAGCGTCGAAAAGATTGTTGAAATTGCGAAGGCCTGCTACCACGCCACCGGATACGATACGGTCAGTCTGTTGAGCCTATCGAGTGCCGAGTACCCGAATCTCGAAGAATTGGTCGCCGGCCTGCACGAATATTTTCATGACAAACACGTCGGGATCTCTCTGCCGAGCCTGCGCGTGGATCGGCAGTTGAAAATATTGCCGGAACTTGTCAAATCTGTGCGAAAGGGCGGCTTAACAATCGCCGTCGAGGCAGCCAGCGAGCGACTGCGGCAGATTATCAATAAGCCTCTCAAGGATGAAGATTTATTCGCCGCGGCCGAAGCGGCGTACAGGGCCGGATGGCAGAAATTCAAGCTGTATTTTATGGTCGGTCTGCCTGGCGAGGCTCTGGACGACGTTAAGCGGATTGTACAGCTCTCGTTTGAATTGGCGAAGTTGCGTAAGAGAGTCGATAACAAAACCGGTCAAATTAATATTGCCATAAGCTGGTTTGTTCCGAAGCCGCACACGCCGTTCGGCTGGCTCGGACAAAAACCGAAAGATTACTTCGAGCGGGCAAAGAAAATCATCCTGGACGAAAAACGCAACCTCCGAGCGAAATTCCTGCAATTCAAGTTCCATGATATCAATCGCAGCGTCATGGAATCGGCCATCGGCCGGGGTGACAGGAAGCTGTGTGACGTGATCGAAGCGGCATGGAAAGCCGGGGCGAGATTCGATTTGTGGGACGAATGTTTCGACTATGAGATTTGGCAGGTGGCATTTGAGAAATTCGGCCTCGATTTGGATGAACTGGCACAAAGACAATTCGCCGCCGACGAAATCCTGCCTTGGGAGCATCTCGGCGGCCCGGAAAAGGATTATCTGCTCAAACATCTGGAACAGTCAATGGAACTCGTAGGTCAAGATTTGTGAATTGTGTTTAGAGCTAATCCTTTGTCATCCTGAGCGCAGCGAAGGATCTGGCCATGAAGATAGAAAGAGATTCTTCATTTCACTTTGTTACATTCAGAATGACACCAAAAAATAATTGTTAATTGTGGATTTCTGATGTAAAATTGAGCGTATAAAAGGTCGTAGCGAGAGTAACAATGGCGAATCCGAAACATCTGAAAATCTTAAATAAAGGTGTTGAAGCCTGGAATGAATGGCGGAAGTCTTATAGTATTAAACCTGACTTTGAAAATGCGAAACTTGTGGGCGCAAAACTGAGCGGGATTGTGCTGAATGCTGCAAATCTTGAAGGAGCCGACCTAAGTAGGGCTGTTTTGAGCAAGGCTGATATTAGCTCCGCGGGAGTTTGTGGAGCGAACCTTACTGAAGCTGATTTATCCGGTGCGAATCTTCGCAATTCGGACTTTACAGGTGCAAGACTCATTGAGGCAAATCTTTCTGAAGCTAATCTAAGCGGAGCATCTATGTGTGGCACACGCCTTTATCGAGCAATCATGATAGGTACCGACCTTAGTTTCACACATTTTTATAAGGCTGACCTAAGCGTAGCCATACTACGTTATGCTCAAATAAATAAAACATATCTTAGTCGTGCGGATTTGAGTTCAGCCGATCTTGAAAGGCTAAATTTACGAGGGCTTTTTCTCAAAGGAACAGATTTTACAAACGCTAATCTAGAAGGTGTCGATCTTGAAAATGCTAATTTATCTGGTAGCACATTGGTTCGCTGTAATCTAACTAATGCTAATTTGACAGGAACTATCTTATACGGTACGTCAAGGGATGATTGGATAATCAAAGATGTAAAATGTAAGTATATATACTGGGACTTGCATGGTAAACAACGCTCACCGAGGGACAGGGACCTTGAGCCGGGAGAGTTTGAAAAGCTTTATGCGTCACTTCCAACTATTGAGTATATCTTTCAGAATGGAATGACACCGATAGATCCATTAATCATGGATAGAGTTGTTCAAGCGATTCGACAAAAACAGCCGGAGTTTGATATCAAGATAGATTCTATAAGCGCACGTGGCTTGGCTCCTTCTATAAAATTTACCGTTCAATTCGAAGAGCACAAAGAACCAGCTCTTGAAGAGGTACGAAAAGGATACAGAGCAAAAATTGCACAATTGGAAGCCGAAAGAGATCGATATTATCAACTTATATCGAGAGCTTTGGATACACCAAAAGAATTCAAGCTCATCAACGCTGCTCCGGGCAGTATTGTAGCTACTGATGGCTCTACGGTCAGTATTGAGCAGCATATTCATCACGCCCTTGAACTACAAAATGCTATCGCTGGGGAACCGGAGGGAAGTAAAAATTTTACAAAGGTGGTAAAAAAAACAGCTTTAGATATTGTTGGTGAGGCAATGAAAGATATTGCCAAAGGGCAAGTTAAAGAGGCTGCAAAATTAATCGTCGATCTGGGTAAAGACTTAGGGCCGCTTTTAGTGAAAATGGCTCCAGCAGCATATGAATTCTTTAAAGGCATTGGCACGTGACAACATTGGAAGTGCCTAGACCATAAGTCGCAAGTCATAAGGCATTAATAGTGTAGGATGGGTTAATCGGTTGAATATGCGAAATTTAGTTATCAATGTTGTGCACAACACAACCTACAAAACTTTTTAATGGATAATTAATGTTATGCAACGGATCGATATCAGTGACATAAAAGTGGAAAAAGAGGTATCCAGGTTCGACATGGATTACGTTGTTTCATCTCTGCAAAGTTTGTGGCGCAAAGATAAAAGTGCGGATAAAATAAAACAGGCATTCGAGAATTCTGTATCCCTTGGGCTGTTTCATCATAACAGGCAGGTAGGATTCGTTCGTGCTGTGACAGATGGATGCATAATTTCCTGGATCTGTGACTTGTTTATCGACCAGGATTATCGCCGCATGGGGCTCGGGAAGCTGCTCATGAAGGAGCTATTGGAGCATCCCGAAGTTAAGGACACACGTGTTTACCTTGCTGCGACAGAAGACGCAACAAGATTATACGAGGGGCTGGGATTCTCTTTTCCCCAAACAGCGATCTATAGGAAGTGAGTACCGGCATGAAGTGTCACTGAAGTCAGACGCAAAATAATGTGGCTGTTAGCCAATCACCAAAAGCCGATAAACAAAAGCTTTGATCCAGCTTGCAGGGAAAGGAAGATGCAATTTTAATTGGATAATAATAGTTCGCTACGTTACTATACCTATCAAATTTCCAATTGAAGACCGAAACTAACTAAAGGAGAACAAGAATGTGCGAAAGAAATCTGGAAAAATCCTGTGCAAATAAAATGCGATTCTTACTTGTCTTTTTTGCCTTTTGCTTTTTGTTGACAGGCAATTGCGTCTCTGGTGAGGCTGGAAAGGGACATTCAGCGATCTTGGCCGATTTGCCGTTTGAGATGCCGGAGGTTACAGAGCCGCAGTTTCCGGATCGCACGTTTAGTATCACGGATTACGGTGCCGTAGGCGATGGTCATACAAAGAATACTAAGGCCTTTGCGGATGCAATTGATGTTTGTGCCCAGGCCGGCGGGGGGCGTGTGGTTGTGCCTGCCGGAGTATGGCTGACGGGAGCGATTGAACTAAAGAGCAATCTGAATATGCATCTCGAACAGGGGGCGGTCATCATGTTTAGTGAAAATTACGATGATTTTCCCTTGATACGAACTACCTGGGAAGGGCGGCAGAGAGTTCAGTGCATGTCACCACTTTATGGAAAAAATCTTGAAAATATTGCCATTACCGGCGAAGGAATTATTGATGGGGCCGGGCAGGCGTGGCGTCCGGTCAAGAAATTCAAAATGACGGACCGCCAGTGGAAAGAGCTGGTGGCGTCCGGCGGGGTTCTGAACGAAGCGGGGGACATGTGGTGGCCGACCAAAGAGGCATTGAACGGGCCACGAATATTGGCGTCGCTGCAACGCAAGGATAATGTGACATTGGAGGATTACGCTCGTGTGCGTTCGTATCTGCGTCCGGTGATGGTCGCGCTGGTTCAATGTAAGAATGTCCTGCTGGAGGGGCCGACCTTTCAAAATTCTCCTGCCTGGAATATTCATCCGCTGATGTGTGAGAACATGATAATCCGTAATATCAATGTCCGGAATCCCTGGTATTCGCAAAACGGCGACGGGCTTGATTTGGAATCCTGCCGGAATGTGATTGTCACCAACTGCCGTTTTGACGTGGGTGATGACGCCATTTGCCTAAAATCCGGCAGGGACGAGTACAGCCGGCGCAGAGGCAAACCGAGCGAGAATATCGTGGTCACCGATTGCACGGTTTATCACGGGCACGGCGGATTTGTGGTCGGCAGTGAGATGTCCGGTGGCGTGCGGAACATCTTTGTCCGCAACTGCACATTTATCGGCACGGATGTCGGGCTGCGGTTCAAGAGCACACGCGGGCGGGGTGGTGTCGTGGAGAATATCTTTATCGAAGATGTCCGAATGTCTGATATTGCAACGGAGGCCATTCGATTCAATATGTATTACGGCGGCCAGGCACCCATCCCGGAAGATGGTAACAACCAGCAGGATTTGGCCGCTCAGCGAGAAGTTGTTCCCGTCGATGAAGGGACGCCGCAGTTCCGGAAAATCTATTGTAAAAATATTATCTGTCGCGGAGCCGCCGGGGCCGTGTTGCTGCAGGGTCTGCCGGAGATGCCTATCCGGGAAATCGAATTGGAGAATATTTTTATTTCCGCCAAGACCGGCTTAATTTGCGCCAATGCAGAGCAGATCAAACTTTCAAACGTCAGGATATTGTCGGAAAAACTCCCTGTCTTTTCGCTGTATGACAGCCACAATGTGGCGATGCAGGATATAAGCATCACGCAATCTGAGGGAGTTTTTATGAGACTTCAGGGTGATAAAACGAAAGATATTCATTTGAAAGGTACGAACGTCTCCCAAATCAGGGAGAGAATACAATTCGGAAAAGGCGTACAACCAGATGCCATTACAATAACAGACTCAGAATCGCAGTGACGATGGTGCCCAATAAGGGATTGGAGTGTTTACCTACTATCGGTAAGTAGTTAGAAAATGAAACCAAGAAAGACGAAACGGCGGAAGCGCATAAGAAGGATTCTCCTTGGCTGCCTGCTTGCACTTGTGCTTGGCTTGGCAGTTCTATTGTACGGACCGGTGAGAACGGTGACCTCGCTGGAGAAGGTTGACGATTATCCTCTTTTCGTGATGCGGTATCATGGGGAATATTTCTTCGATTGGTTCTCGGAACATGGTATCGATTGGCCGCTCTTTCAGAAGTTCTATAAGGCAATGAATCCAGATGTGTGCACGAGCTTTGCGGCACTCAGTGACAAAAATAACGCTATTTTTGGCCGGAATTTCGATTGGCAGCATCGCTCTTCTTTACTTCTGTTCACCGATCCGCCCGGCGGTTATGCTTCGGTTTCGATGGTGGACCTCTACTATTTGGGTCTTGAAGGGATGCAGGACATTCCATGGTCCAAGCGGTTCAATCTGCTGGGGACACCCTATGCAATAATGGACGGTATGAATGAGTGGGGTGTGGCGGTCGGTCAAAATGCCGTGCCGTTCAAAGAACTGCCTTATGATCCGAACAAGCCGACACTGATTTCAAATCAGTTAATGCGTGCCGTCCTGGATCATGCCAGGGATGTCAATGAGGCGGTGACTCTGATTCAAAAGTATAATCCTAACTTTCCGGTAGTCTGCGGTCATCTTCATATCGCCGATATTTCGGGCAACTCCGCGGTTGTCGAGTACGTGGACGGCAGGGTGGTTGTTGTTCGCAATAGTGAACCGTGGCAGGTCTCGACGAACTTCCTGCTCTCTGAAGCCCAGCCGGCTCCGGCGACATCAGGCTGTTGGAGGTATGATATGGCGTGTGAGTATCTCAGCAAAGAAGGCGGACATGTAACGCAGGATGAGGCCATGAGCCTGTTACAGAGCACGAAACTGAGTAATACTGTGTGGTCCATCGTATATAATCTAAGCACAGGCACTATTCATGTGGCAATGGGGAAGGACTATGAGCAAGTCCACACTTTCCAACTCCGGATGAAAAATCGTGATAAGTAAGATAACGTGATATTGATGTGTAGCCTGGATAATTTTAATACCGAAAGGCTTTCTGCGGAACGATTGCAGGAGGACCATTTAGAGTTCATACATCAAATGCACCAGGATGGGCAGGTGATGGCCTATCTCGGCAGTATACGCTCCGGTGAGCAGACAGCAGATTATATGAAGCAAAATCTGGCCCACTGGGAGAAATATGGGTACGGTATATGGGTACTTCGGGAAAATGCCACGGGCCATTTTATTGGTCGAGGAGGACTGCGAAATGCCGTATTAGGTGGAAAAGAGGAGCTGGAAGTGGCATATGGTTTGTTGTCTGAATACTGGAATAGAGGTTTAGCAACGGAGTTCGTTAAGGCTGCTGTGAGAATAGGATTGTCTGAAATAGGGCTGTCCAGCCTGGTTTGTGTAACACATCCGGATAATCTGGCTTCACAGGCCGTCTTGGAAAAAGCCGGATTTGAATTTGGGCGGGACGTAATTTATAAAGACAAGCCACATTTACTGTTCCGGCGAGACAATACGGAGCTCTGATGGTATAATCTGCGGGTGTGCCGGAGTAAGTTAATACCGGCTTCGATAAGCTTATCGTTCTAATTTTAAGGAGAATCAAATGCAGAAAAGTCAGGTAGGGCGTTATTTACTTACGGCAATTATTGTTTTAGTGCTATGGATCTTGCTGGCACTTTTTTTAGCTTTAGCTTTGCAAATCCGTGCCTCTGCTTTTCTTGAGATGGCCTGGAGTTGGATTCTTCGGCTGGTCGGTCTGACGACGATTGTATTTAGTGTGATAGCACTTATGGAGGCGGGTCCGGCGTCTCTTTCCACGGAGCGCTTTTCGAGGTGGATTGTACTTGCCTTGCTCGGTTTGTTAATCGTCCAGCTTAGCTGGTTTCTTGTACTCGGTTTGGTCGGTCTTCTGATCGCCATGATGGTTGTCACTTGCTTGAAGCATTCGGGCGGAGATGTTGAGACTCCGGAACAATAATGTACGACTTTTTCCCGTGTCGGACTGTGTGAAAGTGGGCCGGTGAACTTGAACTAAAAATTTAAATAAAAAGATATCCAAATGAACAAAAAAAAGACAGTGACGCAAATTGGGTCTTTGCCATATAAAGACGTTGAAAAGGCTGTCGAGTACAGTCTGCGGCATGACATACCGTTTTTGCCGGAACTTCCTAAACTGGGTGACGCCATGCTGGATTATATTAAAAATCCCGGCCGTCTTAGCTGCCTCGAAACATTCAAGAAGAAGGTAGAAGGTCTCGAAACAGTTAAGGTGCAGTGTATAGGCCCGGCGACTATGGTCCTGAGTGGATATTCCGAAGATGAAGCTGTTGCCAGGGCATATCAGCACATTTCTGCCATTGTTGACGGCTTGAATGTGGGCGAGATTATTCTTTTTTTAGATGAGCCTGCTTTAGGGCATGCTGGTTTCGATTATCAGGGATTGTGGTCGCCGCTTTTCGAGAGCTTTAATATGACCTTTGGTGTTCATGTCTGCGGCAATATGAACTGGGATGAATTATTTCGTTCCGAGATTGATATTATCAGCTTTGATGCCTCGAAATATGACATTACAAAATATCCGGAATACAGGAACGGCAAGAGAATCGCATGGGGAATAGAAACAAGGGAGAATGTGAAGGACTATCAGGAATTCGATTTATTGACGTTGCCGTGCGGCATGGGGCCGAAGTTTTATAGCCCGGATGATTGCGAAGCCAGTCTTCAGAACTTATTGGAAATTTCCGAGAACCTTTACAGCCATCTTACGTGAATGGAATGACTATAAATGAAAAGTACCAGAATTAAGAAAAACGCAGAATCTAATACTCCGAAGGCCAGAAGGTTTGTTATTGCAATCTTAGTCGCCATCTTAGTCTGTCTCGTACTTATAAGCGTCAGTCATGTAATTCAAGTACGTAATCTAAAGCAAGCTGCTTCGTCTATCCGCATTGGTGATTCTCGGGCTAATGTAATCAAGCTTCTTGGAAAGCCAAAGGTTACATACACATCAGGATTTCCTTCGGGCGGTGGTACCGCCACTGTATGGGGCTTGTGCTACGGCGGTTCAATCGATTCACTGCGGACGGCCATTGATAATTGCGTCTACAGGATTTGCAATGGATTCCCGCGATGGTATCATGGATTTCAAAACAAAGAGGATTGGCCGGTTGTGATTGAGTTTGACAAGAACAACATTGTTATAGCCGTTAATCCATAACAACTGTGTTTAGTGTATAGTAGTTAAGAAATTATTCGAGAGAGACTGTATGAATATTGAAGAAGTCGCCAATCAATTTATAGCGGCAATCAATCAGCATGATGTTGAGGGAATCTGCCGGCTGATGACCGAAGATCATACTTTCATCGATTCGGGCGGGGACGTTTATAGTGGCATTGAACAAATGCTGCAGAGCTGGAGCGGGTACTTTAAGATGTTTCCGGATTATAAAATTGAAGCTCCAGAATTTGTTGTCTCAGGTGACAATATCATCCTACTGGGCAAAGCGTCGGGCACCTACACATCGGATGGGACACTTCGGCCGGAGAGCCATTGGGAGATACCGGCAGCCTGGAAAGCGGTCGTCGAGGGAGAAAAGGTTAAGCTGTGGCAGGTCTTTGCTGATAATGCCCCTTTAATGGAAATCATGAGAAATGCTTAGAAAGATTGAAAGATCTATCCATCTGCTTCATTAGGATGTAGGCTACCGCCCGTAGCAGCGAACTCAACCATTCGAAGCAATAAAAATGGAAAGGAGTATACAGCAATGGATCAATTAAATTGTAAGACAAAAGTAAGGACATTATGGCGGAGCAGTTTCATCTTATTGATTGTGCTTTTGGTATCTTTTGGCTGCAGGATGACTGAACCAATGGCTCAGGTAAATTCTTCAAGTGTGGAAACAAAATCTGTCGGCGAAAAAGGTTGGACATTTGTTAGCTTTCCGGATTTTTTCAATTTCGATGTTCCCAATCCTTGGCCGGAGTGGGAAGATGCTGTCGCGTGGTATTTGGAGCAGGTCAAATCGGAGAATCCGGATTTTGTATTAATAGCAGGTGATACGGTCAACGGGCACTGGTGGGACGGGCCAAAGTGTGTCGAGCAGATGTCTGCATTGTATTATCAGGGCTGGATTCGCCGGATGCAAAAGGCCGGTCTAAAATATTATGTGGCCGTCGGCGACCATGAGCTTGGCGACGATCCGTGGCCTCCGGAGAAGGTCGAACTGGTGCCGCATCTTGAGCAGGCCTTCGCCAATCATTATCAAATGCCGAATAACGGCCCGGAGGGTAAAAAGGGCCTGGCTTATTATGTCCTGCATAAAAATACGCTGATCGTGACGGTTGAGACATTCGAGGTGGTCGATGGTCAGATGCATACTGATGTGATAGGCGAGCAATTAAAATGGCTAAAACGTGTCTTTGCCGAGCACAAGGACATCGATCATATTATCGTTCAGGGACATATACCGATATACGGCCCTGCGGCCAGCCGGTCGTCCAGCGAGCTTTATTTAGAAGGCGGAAAACAGAGCGAGTTCTGGCAGGTGATGAAAGAGGCCGGAGTGGATTTGTATCTTTGCGGGGAATTTCATGCCGTGACAATAAGCGAATCGGACGGCATATGGCATATCGTACACGGCTCATCCTGGGGGCGGCAGGTGGTGAACACGCAGGACTATCTTGTCTGTACTGTCTATCCGGATAGATTGGAGATTGAGATGAAGAGCTTTCCAATGCAGGCCAAAGGCGACCATATGTGGAACCTTCATAAGGACCGCGGGCCGAGAGATATCGTAGTAATATCCGAAGAGACGAAGCAAGCAGGCCCGGAGACTACAGGGACGCTGACCATTAAAAAGACCAAAAGCGGCAAAGAATTCCTAAGCCGCACAGGTATATTCCGATAGGATCAGCGGAAGCAGCTTTACAGAAAACGGCAATAGGAATAAAGATTTATGGATAAGGTTAATCTAAGCGAAAAGTTTAAGCTGATCAACACTCACTGGGATCCCAAGATTGTCGGCGAACTCAACGGACAACATGTGCGTTTGGTCAAATTCCAGGGCGAGTTCGTCTGGCACAAACACGAGACCGAAGATGAACTGTTCCTGGTGGTAGCAGGATCATTCGATATGCAGTTCCGCGACCGCACAGTCACCGTTGAAGAAGGTGAGTTTATCATCGTACCCTATGGCATCGAACATTGTCCGAAAGCGGATAAGGAAGTCCACGTTCTGCTTTTCGAACCAGCCGGCACTGTCAATACGGGTGATACTGGTGGTAACAGGACTGTCACTGATCCTGGAAGAGTATGATTTTATAAGGTAAATGCTGCCTGAAAACTTGCCGGTCTCGGATGAAAACTAACGCCGTAAGTACTCAGTTTTTTGTTAAGTTGCGGATGTCAGCTTCGTATGTTTTTATTAAATGATGTTGTATATATGTAGCTTTTTGATAACTTGATAACTGTGTAAATTTGACATGAGGTGAGGATATGCGTTATCGGGAATTGGGACGAACAGGCTGGGAAATTTCCGAGGTGAGCTTTGGAGCCTGGGCGATCGGCGGGACATGGGGCCCGGTCGAAGACAGCGAATCGTTGGCGGCGTTACACAAGGCGGTTGAGATGGGCGTGAACTTTATCGATACCGCCGATGTCTATGGCGATGGACGCAGCGAACGGTTGGTGGCGAAACTTCGCCGGGAATGCAGTGAAAAAATTTACGTTGCCACCAAGGCCGGTAGGCGTTTGAATCCACATACTGCGGGAGGCTATAATCGTAAGAACCTGACCGCTTTTGTCGAGCGGAGTCTAAAGAACCTGGATACAGAGGCTATAGATTTGCTGCAATTGCATTGTTCCTGCCCCGAAGTATATTATATGCCAGAAGTTTTTGGTGTGCTGGATGATTTGGTCGAAGCAGGTAAAATTCGCTACTACGGCGTGAGTGTTGAAAAGGTCGAGGAAGCCCTTAAGGCCATCGAGTATCCGGATGTGCAAAGCGTGCAAATCATCTTCAATATGTTCCGGCACCGGCCGGCGGAGCTTTTCTTCGAGCAGGCGAAAAAACGAAAAGTGGGCATCATTGCTCGTGTGCCGCTGGCTTCGGGGATGCTTGCAGGAAAATTCAAGCCGGACACTAAATTTACCTCCGACGATCATCGACAATTCAATCACCGGGGCGAGGCATTCGATAGGGGTGAGACTTTTTCCGGTGTCGATTATGACGTTGGATTGAAGGTCGTTGAGGAACTAAAAGAAATCTGCCCGGAGGTGGTGCTATTCACCATCGATGACGCATTTTGTTCTTTCAACGCTGCCAAAATGGATTGCAGCCGTTTGTAGTCAAAATGAATTATTAGAGATGCCCTTAATAATCCTTGAACTTTTTCATCCAAACGGGCCATTCATCAGATGTCATTCCTCCAGCCAACGTGTAGGTACCGGCCTGGTTATAAGTTTTGTGCCATCTCAGCGTCCACAATTCTTTTAGCCCCGCTTTTCTTACCGACCAATCCAGAAAAGACATATTAATGAATTCGTTATGCCGATCGATGCAGACACGTCTCATCATGTTGTCCGCTATCCAGGCCTCATCTTCTGTTGGCGGCGGAGTATCGTTTTCTACCGGATAAAGGTTGAACCGAAGAGCATCCATCATTAAAGGAATATATCCGGCCATACTGACATCGGTAGTTCTCCAACAGTTAGAGGCTGGTAGTCCGTAAATCTCTTCTTTGTTTGAAGGAGGATCTTCCACCCAGCCGTTTATCCCGTAGCTGCCGTATTCACCTTCCGGATCATAGCCCTCGCCGGTAAACATACCCCATGCTGAAAATGTGTTCCATTGACCGATAGATTGGCCGTTAATATCATAAAGTGGTTTCATTGCGGTCGGACAACACATAACTTTTTTATTGTTTTTATGGTAGGGTCTTAGAACATTGAACCAGTAGTTCAAATGTCCGAGCTTGCCTGGTGTTGCGATACCCGCCTGGAATTTTCCGTCATAGTCCTTTGTGTACATCATAAGGTAATACGACCAGTTTTTAAGATTTGCAGCACATGCGGTCGTTTTGGCTAGTTGCTTAACTCTCTGAAGAGAAGGCATTAATATTGACATTAGCAAAGCAATTATAGCGATAACTACCAGAAGCTCAATCAATGTGAATCCATGAGACCTACGCATGACGTGAGTATGAGACCTTAAAGTAGTGTTATAAAATCTTGGTATCATATATCTTCTCCTTCAAGAATATTTAAAGTTTAATAATAAAGGGCCTTTTCATTTTTATTAAACTTGTATTGAGCCCGGTCTCTTTATGACGCTTAAGAGGTCAATTTAAGCTAGCCTGAGCAAATATGCCTCCACATTTGACCGCTCACTTTCTCTTTAGTGTGTCATTATTTATGCGAATAATAATTTGTTCCAATGCCTCCTCATTGACGTATCCAAAGTGAAAAACTCAATAACCTTAACATATCATTATTATCAATTATAGTCAATCATAAAAAAACCATTTTGTGTCTATTTTCTGTCATTTCGCGAACAAAGAATCGGGGGCGGGCTAATGGCCCCTAACGAATATTGACTTTGTTGTCTTTAACCAACTCGTCCGGCCATGATTGACTGATTATTCGGCTCCCGTCCGTTAGGTTACGGTTTTGCTCGACGCTTCCGTCAGACATAACCACAAGAACATGCACATAAATTTCGCTCACACTTCACTTCCATCAGGTTGTGCAAAGAACATACATCTTCAGGTTGTCAAACATATTAGGTACACAAAAAGGGCCTGTGCTGTACGGCACAGGCCCTGAAAGACCGAAGAAGGAGAAATTCTAAATTTGTGTCTCCGGTCAAAACACCTAGTCAGCAGTTTTCTCGGCATCGTAGATTGCAGCAACATCTTCTGCGGAGATAGCCGTATTATAGAACTTGAAATCATCAATCTTAGTATTGGTTAGCGTTTGTTGATTGAATGAATCTTTTCCAATCATAACAACTTCAGGTTCAATTAAT
>CAZFOQ010000047.1:0-27342 GCA_964520535.1 uncultured Pirellulales bacterium
GCTTTCGACGGTCACTTCAATGTTTTCCGGCGGAACAACCATATCAATGACTTCCGGGACAAACTTATCCAGACTAACCTGAATCCGCCCTTCTTCTTGGCCAGCTTTCGAATATTGAAGGACACCATCAATCAGGTTATACATCCGCTCTACCCGCGTTAAAAGCAGGTTCATCTGCTCATTAGCCTTCTGGTCCAACTTGTCCCGACTGTCTTCTAATACCCAATTAGCCAGTGTTTTGATGCCGCGTAGTGGTGCCTTCAAATCATGAGAGACTATGGAAGCAAAATCCTTTAATTCTGTGTTAATGTTATCCACTTTTTTGAGCAGTTCAGCCAGCCTCAGCTCCGCCTGTTCTCGCTCGGCAATCTCCATCTTGAGCTGGTTATTAGCATCCATGAGTTCATTCGTTCGCTCTTTAACCATTTGCTCCAATTGTTCCATCTTCGTTGCTGCTTGCCTGGCCAGATTCCATTTTTCTGTGAGGGCTGCGGCAAGTTGTGCCACCTCGGCGCTGTCGAAAGGTTTTTTCAGAATCAGAAGGTTTTCGGATTTTCCAAGCCGTTCGGTTATATCTCCCCAGGAATAATCTGAATATGCTGTGCAGATGACTACCTGAACCTTCTGGTCAATTTGCCAAATATGCTCTATTGTTTTGAGACCATCCCAGCCCGGCGGCATGCGCATATCAACAAAAGCCAGTTCGTATGGTCGGTTTTCGGCACAGGCCTGTTTAACTTTCTCACAACCCTCTTTTCCTTGAGAGGCGAAGTCGAGTTCAAAGACACTTTTGGTTTGGGATTCACTTGTTGTGTTGCCAAAAACTTCGTTCCTAAGTGCGTCCAGGGTTGTGCTCTCTTGCTCATCAAGGAGAATTGTTTGGAAGTCCTTGTGAATATTAGGATTGTCGTCAACTACTAAAATACGGTGAACTATCTCTTTTTCCACTTCATTCATGTTGTAGCCTCCTGTGTCTTAAAGGGTAATTTAATTGTGAATATGGCCCCTTGGCCGATTCCATCGCTATGGGCTTTTATTGAACCATTCAATTCATTTACTGACAGAGCTGTACTGTGAAGCCCAAATCCATGTCCTTTCTTCTTGGTTGTGAAACCATGTTCGAATATCCGCGTCATGTTTTCTTTGGGGATACCTATGCCGTTGTCGTAGACATCTATCTGGATATGGCCATTCTCTGGTTCCTTTACACCTATAGTAAGAATCTTTTTTTCTTTATCGCTTTTAGATAGCGCGTATATTGCATTGCTGATTAGGTTTGTTAGAATCTGCAAAACCTTATGGCGGTCGAGCAGAAGAGCTGGCAGGTCGGCGATTTCACGTTGTACAACCACGTTATTTCTGGATAGTGCCTCGGCATTTATCTGAATAGCATCTTCGGCGAGTTCCGCTATTGAGGTTGGTTCGATCAGACCTTTTGTTTTGCTATATGATTGCTGAAGCTGGATTATGTCGGCTACGTGCTGGACATGTTTAGTTAAAGCCTCCAATGCCTCGAGGCAGCGTCCTTGATCATCGACGAGCTCTTGCGATAAATTGGCCAGGAATGCAGGCAGTTTCTTACCTTGTTCCTCGTTTGTTATGAACGTGGCCAGCTCATTTGAGTGCTCTTCGAGCAGGTTTACCGCATCTCCAAGATAAGAGATTTTTGAATTTCGAATCCTTTTCTGGAGTGACTCGGCAGTCACACTCACACTATTGAGCACATTGCCGACATTGTGCAGGACACCTGTCGCCACCTCAGCCATACCAACCTTACGCGCTGTCTCAAGCAGTTTTTCCTGTGCAGCCTTGAGGTTGGCTTCCGCGCGTTTGCGTTCTGTGATGTCACGTGCAATTGCGATAATATATTCTTGTTTATCTTGATTTACAAGCTTCAGACTAGTTTCCACGAAGAATTTCGTGCCATCCTTTCGTCTGTATCGGCCTTCTTTAACAATATCGCCCTTGTGCCTGAGTTCTTTTATTTGTTTTTTCCAGGCCGAATCATCCGGTATAGACTCTTCTATGTTCTTCATTGTGACCGTATTGAGAAATTCCTTTTGTGTATATCCAAGACTATCGCATGCCCTGTTGTTGACATCCATAAAGCGACCCCATATAGGCTCAACGGCAAAAATACAGTCGTTTGACCGCTCTATGAGGTTCCGGAATAATCGCAGTTTTTCTTCAGCCTTTTTGCGTTCTGCGATGCTGCCTAACCACTCAGCAACGGCGTTTAACAAATCATTTTCTTCTTTAAGGAAAGGATCTTCTCTGTTTTCAACCTTGCCTCCAAGGCGGTAAACTTCAATTACACCAACGTTTTCTTCATGTGCTTTGATCTGTGCATGTTGACTCAATTCACTCTTTTCGAAATTATCTGTTTTATAACGTACTCCATCGAAATTAAGTCTAACGCATGTACTATTAGGATACCGATACGCATCACGGATATGATAGACAGTCTCTTGAAATATCTGCTCCAGAGGAATTTCCTGGCGATTGACAATCTTGGACAAGGCGTATAGACAATTGAGATGTTTAAGACGCTGTTGTAATTTTCTCTGGTCTATCGGCCGATCATCAATTTCCGCCTTGAGTTTCAAGTTAGCAGCTTCCAATTCTGCTGTGAGCTTCTGTACCTTTTCTTCCAGGCGCTTGTGGCGTGCTCGGAGTCCCTTGGCTTCAAGCTTGGTGCTCTTGATATACTCCGATTGTGTAAGAACATCGGAGATATATTTGTTTTGAAAATATGTAAGAACAACTGCTGCCATGACTGCGATGAGAGCACAGTGCATAACGTTATTTGTGAGCGTCTTTTGTGTTAGCCAAAAAACTCCCACAATGACCACGATGAATACTATTGTTGACGTAGTCATTTTAACTGTATTTTTTATTTCCATTTTTCAGTTTCTCTTTGATTTTTGTGAAAACTATTCTTTCCTATTTCGCTACTGGGTCTTATCAGACGTTTACACGATTTGTTTTGTATTTTTCCCATTTATCTTTGACGATTTTCCCTAATTTCTGTAAGTCTAAAGGTTTTCTGATATAATCATCGGCCCCTATCTCAAAGGCCTGGTCTAAATCACCTATCATTCCTTTACCGGTCAACATAAACACAGGTATGTGTTCTGTCCTTGCATTGTGCTTAAGCTCGGCAAGTACCTCCAATCCGTCCATTTCCGGCATCATCCAATCCAATAGAATGAATGCCGGTTGCTTGTCCTGTGCGATTTGAATGCCGGTTAGACCGTCTTTAGCCGGATAAACCTGAAATCCATATAGTTTCAGGCCGCGTTGTAAGGTTGTTCGGACAAGCTCATCGTCCTCGACTACTACTACAGGGATCCATTCACTCATGCAATTACCCTTATTCTAAGCTTCTGCAGTTTTTCCACAGAGTCTGTGAATAAGCTTAGCGTCTGCAAATATTTTCTGATCCGCAATTTGTAATGTCCAATCAATGCATAGTCTCAGTTGTATCTAAACATACGAGATTATCGACACGTCCGGATGGAGGATTTATAAGAAACAGCTTTTTTTTAAGGTAATGTTGCTGCCCAGGGGTTCAAAATCCTTAGTCACAAATGAGCATTTCAATTGACTATTGACCATTGACTATTGACTATTGAGCCTTTACTATTGAAGTTGAGTGGTAGAATTGGGCCGAGGATTCTGTTAGGAGCAAGAATTATGATCGGGATTGTGGGAGCCAAAACGATAAAAGGTATTTACAATATAGGACGTTATGGGAGATTTCTCTGGCAATCGATGATCCTATCTTTGCGGAGCTGTCTAAGCAAGCACTCATATCCTTTAATATGGACACAAATGTATATCATTGGTGTTCGCAGTGTTCCTGTTGTTATGATAACAGGTGCCTTTGTTGGAATGACTTTGGCAGTTCAGGCATACGATCAGCTTGCCGGTATGGGACTGGAGGAACATTTGGGAGTTTTGATTAATATCTCTGTTGTGAAGGAATTAGGGCCAGTGCTTGCGGCGGTTATGTTGGCCGGGCGTGTTGGAGGAGCTTTGACTGCTGAATTGGGGACTATGAATGTCACCGAGCAAATTGATGCAGTCAGGAGTATGGGAACCGATCCGGTCCGATATCTGGTTGCGCCCCGGATTCTGGCCTGTCTGCTGCTTACACCATTCTTGATTATATTTGCGGTTTTGATGGGTATCATCGGGGGGTATTTTGTCAGTGTTGTCCAGTTGGGTATCAACAGTCGGGCGTATTGGAGCTTTAGTGCTGCGGGCGTGGAGTTGTGGGACGTATCTATCGGAGTTATAAAGGGTTTCTTCTTCGGTGTGGCTATTGCAGCGATTAGCTGCTATAAAGGTTTTACGTGTAAGGAAGGGGCCCAGGGTGTTGGACAAGCATGTACGGAGGCATTCGTAGCCAGTTTTATTTCTATATTAGCCCTCGATTTTGCACTGGCAGTGATATTCAAATCGATTTACAATACATTTTGGCCGATCAGAGGTCTGGTTTGATGCTAAGCAGAGAGTCAAGTAACGGAATTTAGCAGAAATTCAGTTTGAATAGAGCGGAAAGTGGAAGAGAAAAGCAGAGAAAATCAGGCTACGCAAACAAGTCCCAACGGCATTCTTGAGGTCAAGAACCTGACTAAAATGTTCGGCGCCAAGCTTGTACTGGATAATATTTCCCTGTCTATAGAAAAGGGCAAAACCACTGTTGTGATTGGGCCGAGCGGATGTGGCAAGACAGTGTTTATAAAACACCTGATAGTTCTGTTAAGGCCGAGTTCCGGGGAGGTTTTTTTTGATAACAGGAGAATCGACAATCTTGAAGAAAATGAGTTAAATAAGATACGTACACATTATGGTTTTCTTTTCCAGGGAGGGGCCCTCTTTGACAGTCTCAGCGTCAGTGAAAATATTATATTTCCAATAAGACAGCACTTTAAAAATCCGGATTGGAGGCAGGTGGAAGAACTCGTTAAGTCCAAACTTGCGATGGTTGGTCTTGACGGTTTTCAAAATTATTATCCGGCGGATCTTTCCGGAGGACAACGCAAGAGAGTTGCTTTGGCACGGGCTATCGCACTGAATCCGGAAGTGATTTTATATGATGAGCCGACGACCGGTCTGGATCCTATTCGTGCGGATATTATCAATGAACTGATTTTGAAGCTGCAAAGAGAGCTCGGCGTGACAACGGTTGTTGTTACGCATAATATGTCCAGCGCCTACAAGGTAGGGGACCGTATCATTATGCTGCATAACGGCAAGATTGTTGCCGACGGCGATACCGAGCATATTCGCAACCATCCACATCCTGTTGTTCAACAGTTCATCAATGGACAGGTCAGTGAAGACGACCTTGCAGTCCTGCGGATGAGCGGTTCCATTTCTCAGGCCCAGTTCCTGCCACGTGATTTTGAGTAATATAAAATTCGTACATACCACAAAACGGGGTGTGGGTGAAGTTATAAGAAAATAGTGTAACAATGAAGGATGAATCGGAACAGATTGCCTCTGACTTGTCTCAAATTATCTGTGGAGATGTTTTTGCAGATATACTGCACAGAGCGGCCTACAGTACGGATGCGAGCATTTATCGCGTAGTGCCGCAATGTGTTGTCATGCCGCGTGACGCCGGCGATATATCTTCCGTTCTCAAATATGCCCGTGCCAAACAAATACCGGTAGTTGCTCGCGGAGCCGGAAGCGGAGTGGCAGGTGAATCTTTATGCAGCGGCATTGTCTTTGATATGACAAAGTATATGAACAGGATTCTTGGCGAAGAAGGTGACGGGCGGATAGTAGTTTGCGAGCCGGGAGTTGTGCTGGACGATTTGAACAAGTATCTCGCACAGTTCGGCAGGAAAATCGGGCCTGACCCATCGAGTTCTAATCGGGCGGTAGTTGGGGCCTGTGTCGCCAACAATTCGACCGGTGCTCATTGGCTTCAATATGGTTATATGGGTGACTATGTGGAAAGTATTGAAGCTGTTCTGGCTGATGGCAGCGTGGTTGAATTTAAGAACGATTTTGATCTGGAAAACTCGCCGGACGATGAGGTTGCTCAAATTGCAAGAGACTGCCTGTCTGTGCTTTCTGATCAACAGGAAGTCATCAAAAAAGCGTTACCGAAATCGAAGCGCAATCGCAGCGGCTACACGATTGCCGAAATTTGCCATGACGGCAAAATCGATTTAGCCCGACTACTGGGTGGCTCGGAAGGCACATTGGCAATTTTCACGAAGGTCACACTTCGGACAGTCCCCGTCCCGGCGGCAAAAGCCATGCTGCAGCTTGAATTCGACTGCCTTGAGAACATGGCGCAAGCGGTACCGATGATTGTCGAGAGCGGCGCCTCGGCGTGTGAGTTGATGGATAAAACATTGATCGATCTGGCAATAAAGGCGTTACCTGAGTATCGGGACATCCTGCCGGCCGATGCTGCTGCAGCTCTATTAGTTGAACACATCGGTGACACTCCCAAGCAGGTGAAAGAGAAAATTAAAAAGACCAACTCGGCGGTCGGACGGCTTGCAAGTGGGCGAACCACTTTTTATGACCTGGACAAACAAGCACGTTTGTGGAAGTCCCGCAAAGACGCCGGCCCCCTGCTCTACCGAAAAAGAAGCAGAAAACATCCCGCTGAATTTATGGAGGATGTTTCCGTCGATCATCATCGTCTCGGTGACTACATTTCCGGCCTGCAGAAAATTAATAAACGATATGATATTACAATGTCATTTTTCGGTCATGCCGGCGACAGCGAGCTGCATTTGCGTCCCTTCCTGGATTTAAGCGAGCCGGCAGAGAGGGAAAAGATGCAGGCGATAGCAAAAGATGTTTTTTCCTTTGCCTTGTCACTGGGAGGGTCAATCAGCGGCGAACACGCAGACGGTCTGGCGAGAGCGGCATTTGTCCGGCAGCAATACGGGGACCAATATTATGAACTGCTGTGCAAAATCAAAGAGATATTCGATCCTGATAACTTGCTCAATCCCGGAAAAATCCTTAACGACGATCCGGACGTGATGGTCAAAAACCTGCGAAGGCAGCACAAAGTTTTGGCAGAGCGGACAAAAAGCGACTTACTGTTCGAACAAGACGAGCTTGAGCTGGAAATCGAGCAATGCTATGGCTGTGGGCTCTGCCTGAGCCGGGAATCCGATCTGCGGATGTGCCCGGTTTTTCGGGCTATGGGTGAGGAATTAGGCAGTTCGCGGGCGAAAGCGAATATCCTTCAATTCTGGGCAACCGGGCAACTGGATGAAAAGGACTTCGAATCCAGGGAATTCAGAAAGTTCCTGGATTTATGCGTGAACTGCAAGGCCTGCCGGTTGCAATGTCCCTCTGGTGTCGATATTTCCAAATTGATGGCAACCGCCAGAGCACGTTATGTCAAACGAAAAGGCCTTCGCCGAGCCGAACGTGTCCTGAGTAACAATCGTTATCTGAGTATGCTGGGCGGCATTTTTTCGCCGGTATCGAATTTTGTGATGCGGCTACCGATTTTTAGTTGGCTGCTGGAAAAATTTGCCGGTATCGATAGGCGAAGGACTATGCCGGTGTTTAGGCGCGGTTCGTTCCTCAGGGCCGGACGAAAATATCTGGTCTCTTGTTCGCCAATAGAAAAGCCCGTCGATAAGGTGGCGTATTTTGTGGATACATACGCGAATTATAATGACCATGAATTAGGCTTTGCCGTACTCAATGTTCTAAGGGCAAATGATATCGAGGTCATTTTGCCTAAGCAGTTGCCCGCCCCCCTGCCGGCGATTGTTTATGGCAATGTTAAACGGGCACGCCGGGACCTCTCTTTCAGCGTCAAACATCTGGCAAAGGCTGTGCGCGATGGTTACAAAATCGTCTGTTCCGAGCCGAGTGCCGCACTGTGTCTAAAGGACGAGCTTCGGCATTTTGTTGCAGGTGAGGATATAAAACTCATCGCTGAAAATACGTACGAATTGATGAATTATCTACTCGGACTGCACAACCAAGGCAAATTGAAACGACGGACGAGCGACGAGCCACGGGCGACGAGTGACGAGTATGTTTATCACTTGCCCTGCCATTTATGTGCCGTCGGCGAGAGAGAAGCAAGTATTAAGATGCTGCAGGAGCTTTGCGGCGTGAAGGTCGTTGACCTTAAAGCCGGCTGCTGCGGCTTAGCCGGTACGTTCGGAATGCAGAAGAAAAATTACGACCTTTCCTCACAAATTGCTTCCGGCTTAAAAGACGCCCTGGAAAAATCACCCATTAAGAATGTCCTGACAGAATGTGCCGCCTGTAAAATGCAAATCGAGCACATCAGCGACTGCACTGTCAGCCATCCAATCAAGATTTTAGCACAGTGTTAATCCCGCCCCGAAATCGGGCAATTTCTCATATTCTTCTTATTTCAAAGAGCTTGCTCTAATTTGCCTATTTTTACATTGGCTTTGTTTTTTTGCCCTCAAAAAACTAAAAAAATCACATATATACTTGTCACAAAAGAGCTTACGCCAATTTGTGTCGAACCAAAATTGGCTTTGTTTTGCATAATTTACGCAAATGTATCTCTCTATTTTCCCCCCGCCGCATTCTGTCGGTAGAAATATCAAATATTAAAAATAGAGCTCCGCAATATGAATAAACCTGATTTTGATCGATAGGCTCAATTTTTGATATTTACATTGTCATTTTGCTCTTTTATTTTTGATTTTTGAATTGTGTTCACGAACCCTCCATAGTTCATAATCAACTTTATCTCAAAATGCTCCTTAATGCAACCAAAATCCCCATTTTACGGCGAAATTGTCCTTGATACGGGCTCGTATTTCGTGATGCGTATGGCGTAGATCGTGAATTGATTCTCAGTTTTGTCATGCTGAATGAAAGTGAAGCATCCGGCCGACGGATTGTATTCTCGCCTATCGATATAAAATCAGCAAAACCCGCCGGGCTACGTAGTTCTACGTATTTTCATTATTCCAGAATCGACCCAGTAATACGACCTTCAGAAGCAGCCGATAAATAAATTGCGGAAAAAGTCCTTTTATCATGGGGAAGTGGTTTTAATTAGGAGAAAATTAAAATGGGTGATAATCTTATGAAAAAAATGCCTTTGTTTTCGAGAAATTCCAAGATTGTTATTTATAGTTTATTTATCTTTGCAATTTTTGCCGGTTGTTTCTGGGCTGTTCAGACAGGCAGGATTGATATTAATAATGTAAAAGCAGCAGTTATGCAGACTAACGATATTGACTTTGTGCCCTTGAAACAACAAAGAGATTTATCAACTCCCTCAAGTCGGCTTGTAAGTCATACTCCAAGTTTAGAAGAGACTGTGAGAAATGAGTCCAAGAACATAAAGAATGTTCAAATAATGAAAAACCAAGTTAGACGACGAACACTAACTAACCTGCAAGGTGTCCATGTTATTGTGGACAGCGGCTATGCCAACCAGAACTTGCTTGACAAAGATCAAGTCAGAACCGATGTAGAATTAAAGCTCCGTTATGCTGGTATAAATGTACTATCAAAAGAACAATGTCTTAGAACAAAGGGCAGACCAAGTCTTCTTCTAAATGCATTCGTTTTACCGAGTCAATGGGATTCATTTCTTGCGGCGGTGAAGTCCCTTGAACTATATGAGCAAGTCTCTCTTGAAAGAAATCCTGATGTCACTCTCTATCTCGCTACATGGGAGGGTGGGGTAAAAAGCTCTTTTGAAGATGAATTAAGAACTGCTGTAAAAGTAGCGAGACAAGAAATAAAATCATTAGTCGAGCACTTTGTAGACGACTACTACTCAATAAACCTTGCACCCCCTAACGAACATCCAAGACCAGAAGTCCTATCCACATTCACAGAAGCCGGTGGTAAATATAGCAGTGTCGCTCTTAAGGGACTTGTGGAAATACATGTACCGCAGTTATACCGGTGCCCAGTTATTTCGGTTAAAACTAATATTATTCCACAGCTTGAGAAGGCAGGCATTACAGTGCTTTCATCTGAACAATGGAACGAAGTCCAAGACGGGGATTACCCCAAGACCCCGTACTTGTTTCTTGAGGCGTTTCATCTTGGCGATGACCCAAAGTGCTTCAAGGGTGTTTTTCCTCTTAAACTAATTGACAGAGTAATTTTGACGAGAAATCCTGAAATAATCCGAGAACTTCCAGTTTGGGAATCCAAGTTAGGTTTAGAAACTGGAGATATGAGACATAAAGACGAGGTGTTGCGGGAAGTAAGACAAGATGTGCAAGACATGGTAGATGAATTTATCAATGCCTATCTTTCAGTAAAATCAAAGGATATTTGAGGCGGCCTCACCTTTGTAATTAATTAAATGTCCTTAGTTTTTTATAGTTTATAATAATTCTTATAGTAGGAAATAGTTGATGGGAATATTTAATTTAAAAGACATCATTTACATTTGGGAAAAACTTAAGAAAAAGATTGAGACCAATAAAGAGAAAGACAAGACCATCAAAAAACTCAAAGATGCTCTTGAAATAAAAGGTGAGATGAAATGCGAGCATTCTGCATACTGGCTTACAGATGATCAAGGGAACACAATTGATGGGCCATTTTGTACGAACTGCTTTGATAACGAACATGCCACTCGTCGATTATTTCAAGGAGGTAAACCGAACGGTGAGGTTGGACATCCTTGGGAATGGGTACAATGCCCTAAATGTAGTAAAACCTTCCGGCAGAAACAGGTGGGTGTGTATCTGAATAATCACTGAGAGTGAAATCAAGAATACATTATGCAAGTATTCAGAGGCATACGGGGGTGGCAGCCACTGAGCGAATAAAGTGAGTGATCGCGTCTATAAATCGCCTTGTTAAGAGTGGATTGCATTTAACCTGCGCAGGAATGACATTGGAAGCAAAATGGTGCGAACCATCGCACCCTACCGCTGTTTTATATTAATCATCGAACTCGATATTGTTTTCTTTGCACCATTCGACGGCGATTTGCATCAATTATGGCGGGCATTTTGCGCAGACGGACATAAACAGCATTGTGCTCAAGTAGCGGTCGCCGCGGTCGGGAAGCATCACGACAATTGTGCCGGAGTTCATCTTTTGAGCGATACGTAAGGCCCCTGCCACCGCCGCTCCGCTGGACATGCCGACAAAAATCCCTTCTTTAGAAGCGAGCAGTCTTGTCATCTCGAAGGCCTCGCCGTCATCGACGGTAATCTTTTCATCCAGCATATTGGGATTATAAATCTTCGGCACAATCGATTCGGTCATGTTCTTGAGCCCCTGGATGGTGTGGCATTCGGGAGGCTCAACTCCTACGATTCTGACCTGCGGTTTTTTCTCTTTGAAGAATTTATAGACACCCATCAACGTCCCTGTCGTCCCCATTCCGGCAACGAACACATCGATTTGGCCGTTGGTCTGTGACAACAGTTCCGGGCCGGTCGTCTCGTAATGGGCCATATAATTATTCTCATTCTCAAATTGATTGGGCATATAGTATTTGTCAGGCTCATTTTCAAGAAGCTCGTGTGCTTTTCTTATAGCACCATCGGTGCTCTCTTTGGCGGGTGTGAGCACAACCTCGGCATTGAGGGCTTTAAGGATTTGCTGCCTTTCGATGCTGACGCATTCCGGCATGCAGAGTTTGACCGGATATCCCTTTGCTGCTCCGATCATCGCAAGGGCAATACCGGTATTTCCCGATGTCGGTTCGAGGATGATTTTACCTTTTGTTAGTTCGCCTGATTCCTCGGCTTTTTTTATCATCCAGTAAGCTGCTCGGTCTTTGACCGAACCGCCGGGATTGCATCCTTCGAGCTTTCCAAATATCTTCAGGTCCGGCTTTTTGCTATTGAGGTTTGTTAATTCTATAAGCGGCGTATTTCCTATAGCTGATAATATGCTCATGACAGCTTAGCTCCAAATTACATATAATTTCTACATTAGAATCAAACTGGTTCGACTTTTACTTGCGAGATTGATTTTGCATAGACTATTGTATATATTAAATCCGGAAAAATAAAGCAGATTTAGGTTGGAATTAACAATGGAAGCAGCTAAAAATCTCAAGCAGGCGGTATTATGGCAGCCTCTGGCCGAGGATAACAAGGTCCAGTGTACACTGTGCAACTGGCGATGTGCGATTGATGATGGGAAACTGGGCCGGTGCTGCGTGCGGCAAAATATTGCCGGTGTGCTGTATTCGCTCAATTATGACAAGGTCTGCTCAGCGAATCCGGATCCCATCGAAAAAAAGCCGCTCTTTCATTTTCAACCTGGCACACAAAGTTTTTCGGTCGCTACGATGGGCTGTAATTTCCGCTGCGAGTTCTGCCAGAACTGGCAAATCAGCCAGGCGGCCATTGAGGATGGCCGAATCAACGGCCAGGCAATCAGCCCGGAATGGATAGTCGAGGCGGCTGTCCGCAACAAGTGTAAGAGTATCGCTTATACATATACCGAGCCGACCGTCTTTATGGAGTTGTGTAACGATTGCGGCCGGTTGGCGAAGGAACACGGCCTGACAAACGTTTTTGTCAGTAATGGCTATCAGACCAGAGAGGCGATTGATTTTGCCGCCGATTGGCTCGACGGAATCAATGTCGATTTGAAAGCGTTCAGTGAAGATTATTACAAGCGGCTGTGCAAGGCCAGATTGCAGCCGGTTCTTGATACCATTAGCTATATCGCGAAGGAAACGAATATCTGGCTTGAAATTACCACACTGCTGGTGCCGGGCGAGAATGATTCCGAAGAACAGTTGAAGGAACTTGCCGAATTTATTGTGAGCAATGCCGGTGCTGACGTCCCCTGGCATATCAGCCGATTCCATCCGCAGTATAAATATCTGGATTCGGTTCCCACGCCGCTTAGCAGTCTGGAGAGAGCTTGTGAAATAGGCAAATCTGCAGGACTGCATTATATTTACCTCGGCAACGTCCCGGGAGCAAAATCAGAAAGTACGTTCTGTTACAATTGCGGCCGTATGCTGATTGAGCGTGTAGGGTATCGAATAGTTGAGAATGATATTCAAGATTCCAAATGTCCGGATTGCGGTACCGGGATTGCAGGCTTTGAATTATAAAGCAGTTTCTACCGGCAGTGCCCTCGACCGTGTCGCCCGGGGCCGCCTCGACCGCGCTGAAAGCGATGTGGGCCCCGAGGCGTTGCAGCATTGTCCAATTCGATGGTGCCTCCTTCAATTGACAAGGCTTTACCGTTGACTAAAGCATCGGCGATTTTTTTATGGGCTGATTCGATGATTCTCCCGAAGGTCTGCCGGGAGATGTTCATTTTCTCGGCCGCTTTTTCCTGGTACATCCCTTCAAGGTCTGCCAGACGGATTGCCTCAAGCTCGTCGAAAGTGAGGTTGATATGTTGCAAAACAGAAAGGGGAATTCCCCGTGGCTTGTAGTAATTAGCCTGAGGCATACAACCAATCCGTCTGCAATGTCTTGGTCTGGGCATAAGCCGGATTACTCTTTAATGGTCGCAGATATTCTGGCCGCTTTGCAGTTGGTTGTTCATATATTGCTCGACCAGTTCCTGTGGCGAATTATCTATTGCCCCGACAATAAGTTCAATATTATTTTGTTCGAAAAGTTGTTGAGCTCTTTGGCCCATTCCGCCGGCAATGACTAAATCAACGTTAAATCCTGAAAGCCATTGAGGTAAGATGCCCGGCTCATGAGGTGGTGGTACTAACGACTCCTGTCCTGTTATTTTTTTTCTGTCGAGATCAACATCAAAAATAGCAAACTGTTCACAATGTCCGAAATGCGATGAGAGTCTGCCGTCCGTTACAGGTATAGCGATTTTCATTATGCTTGTACCTCCTTTTCTGTGTGTGTTTGTTTACTTTTTTTCAATAAGGGATAAAACGCCGAACTGAAGGATTCAGCAACAGGACTTTGCATATCAAACTGGATAATCGGCTTGCCTGAATCGCATGCCGAAACCACAGAGCAGTCAATGGGGATTTTGCCTAAAAAAGGAACTTTAAATTGCTCGGCTATTTGTCGCCCGCCCTGACTTTTAAATATTTCTGTTTTAATTTTACAAGCCGGGCAAGTGAAGCCGCTCATGTTCTCTATCACGCCTAATACAGGCATGTTCAATTGCCTGCAAAATGATATACATTTTTTAACATCGATGACCGAGAGCTGCTGGGGTGTGGTCACAACTATTGCACCATCGACATTTCCGATCGATTGAACGATTGAAAGCGGTTCATCACCCGTGCCGGGCGGGCAGTCAACGACTAGATAGTCAAGCCGTCCCCAATTTACATCGGACGTGAATTGTTTGATGAGGTTGTGCTTCATCGGCCCGCGCCAAATCACCGGGCTGCTGTCATCCGGCAAAAGAAAGCCGATACTCATTATCTTTAAATTTTTGCTATACAAAACAGGCTCGATCCTCTCTGCTTTGGTCTGGACGCTTTTATTTTCGATATTGAGTAGTGTGGGAATACTGGGGCCATGAATGTCAATATCCAGCAAGCCAACCTTTATTTCCTGCATAGAGAGCCAAACGGCAAAGTTAACGGCGATAGTACTTTTACCGACACCTCCTTTGCCGCTAAGAACAAGAATCTTTTGTGCTATATTGTTCATTATCCGACTTCCTTCTTACTTAACATATCCAATATCTCTTTCCATAAAGATTTTATTTGATTTGACAGGCTGTCATTCGAATACTCGATAATACTTTTCCCGGCAATCTGGGCTTTTGTCACTGTGGTATCATAGGGAATTGTGCCGACCACGGCAAGGCCTTCGTCTTTTACTTTCAGCTCCATTTCGTGTGTCATTTCGCGATTGATGTCGTATTTATTAATGCAAACCGCTGTAGTGATTTTGAAATGCTCGGTGAGTTCTGTGACTCGTTCGAGATCATGTTGAGCCGACAGGGTAGGCTCGGTGACCACCAATACCATATCCGCCCCTGTTATAGATGCGATAACCGGACAACCGATGCCTGGTGAGCCATCGACAATAATAAGGTCCTTGTTCTGCTCGGTTGCAATTTGCTTTGCCTGTTTGCGAATCAAACTGACCAACTTGCCGCTGTTTTCTTCTGCCGGACCGAGCTTCGCATACACCATCGGCCCAAATCTCGTATCGGAGACAAACCACCGGCCATTGACAGCGTCTTTGAACTCTATTGCGTCAACCGGACAGAAGTGAACGCAGACGCTGCACCCTTCGCAAGCGATAGGGTCAATTGTGTAAGTTCTTTCGACCACACCATTGGCTGGGCCATTGAACATGACAGCGTCGAATTTGCAGACTTCCTCACATCTGCTACAGCCAACGCACTTTGCGGCAATAACAGAAGCTAATTTGCCGCCGGTGAAATCATACGTCTGTTTTATATCAGGCTCCAATAGCAAATGTAGATCCGCCGCATCGACATCACAGTCAGCCAGGACCGCATTAGTCGCAAGCGCTGCAAAAGACGCGACGATGCTCGTTTTTCCTGTGCCGCCTTTACCACTGATTACAATTATTTCCTTCAACTTCGTTTTCCTTCGGTATCCGTCACTTCTTTTTCCCTTTTATAATGTATAAGCCGGCTAAGCGAGGGTCTCGGGTTTGAAATATTTCCGCGCCCTCAATTCCTAAAAAATATTCTGTTTGAATAGAAAAATATCCGGCAATTGTTCTCTCAATATCTTTTAAGCCTGTATGCCTGATCTTGTTTATATAGGAGGCCGGATTTCCGGCTTTTTCCTTAAAGAACTCAGACTCCGGATTAAGCAGCATAACTAAAAGTTTACCACCTGCCCTAAGGACGCGAGCGGTCTCTCTAACAGCCTGCCTATACTTTTCAATAAACTGAATAGAGACAACATAAATAACTGCATCAAAACAAGATTCCGGAAAATCCATATTTTCTGCTGAGCCTGCCACAGTTCTTAAACTGTCCGATGCCTGGTTCAGGGCCTCTTTGGAAACATCCAAACCGGTAACGTTAAAACAGTGTTCAGCTAAACCTGCCTCTATAATAGCCGGGCCACAGCCGACACTTAAAATATCCTTAGTCCCTTTTAATTCCTGCAAAGTATATTCTAATTCGGCTTTGAGAACCTTCTTCCAGAATTCATTCCTGCAGGATTGCAAATACTTGTCCATACAGCTAACTCTATATTTATCCGAAAAACTTTTCGCGCCACCACAGAAAGTGTCCCCAGGGATTATCAAGTTTATATTTGTCATCTTCCGGAGCGCCGGGCCAGGATTTGATTTCTTCTAACAACATCTCACAGGGCTCATCTTCTGCCAATAGTTTATACGCACATTTGACGAGTAAGAACTTCTTATGAGCATCGCTGTCGTTCGGATTATGGTCTGGGTGGAAGTGAAGGGACGCCTGTCTATACGCTTTTTTCAATGCTTCTTCACTTGCATCTTCTTCAACGCCGAGAACTATGCATGCCACGCGTCGAGCTTCTAAATCACGAGATATTCTTTCTCTGAATTCGTAGTCGTCTTTTTTCATTAAGCTTTTCTTTTACGCCCTCTAAATAGTCACAAAGTTTTGTAAAATGCTCTGTGTATTTGTGCAATACATCCACGATCATCTTGCCGGACGAATATGCCTCGGCGATGCGCCTGTCGTCCGGCAACTTCATAATTACATCTATTTTCTCGGCTTGGCAGTATTTTTCTACTTCTTCATTGCCAATTCCATGCCGGTTAATGACAACTGCAAAAGGCAGATTTAGTTCTCGGATCAATTCTACAGCCAACTTCAAATCGTTCAGGCCAAATGGAGTTGGCTCGGTAACAAGTAAAACAAAATCTGTGTCTTTAACTGCCGCGACTACCGGACATGATGTCCCAGGCGGAACATCAATTATTGTTAGGTAGTCTTGTTTTATATGGTTTTTTACTTCTTTTATCAGTGCTGGTGTTCGGACATGACCTATCTTCAATTTGCCGGCAGTGAATTCAATTTTACCCGCCTTTCCCATATCAATGTCGCCGATTTTGACCGGCCTGGTTTTGATAGCATCGACTGGACAAACACGCCAACAACCACCACAGGAATGGCAAAGTTGCTCAAATGTAAGGACATGTTCTTTGATGCAGAGGATCGCATTATACTGGCAAATTTCACCACACTTGCCGCAGCCGGTGCATTTTTCCAGATCGACACATGGAACATCTACAGTGACTTCCTGGTTACCGGTTACCTGTGGCTTCAAGAAAATATGGCCGTTAGGCTCCTCAACGTCACAATCAAGGTACTGAACCTTTCGACCTGAAGCAGAGGCTATACAGGCAAGATTGGTTGCAACTGTTGTTTTGCCCGTGCCGCCTTTGCCGCTGGCAACAGCGATGACAAAATTATCTGACATCTTATTTGCCTATTCCAAAGTGTGGCTGGACGTTTGGCCCGGCAGCTTCAGTTAATCCACCTTTTTTGAAAAGGTCGATGGCTTCATTAACTGTCCCGGATACGCCGGCATACAGTTTAACTGCCGCAGCGCTCAAGGTGCGTTGTGCATTAGGGCCACAGTTGCCTGTGAGTACAGCTTCAGCGCCGGTATCGATCACTGCCTTGGCTGCGCTGATGCCGGCCCCGCCGGATGCAGCGACACTATCATTTTCGAGCACACTAAAATCCGAAGTCTCGCTATCTACAATGATAAAGAAGGCTGCTCTTCCAAACCGCTGGTCGACTTCTGAATCCAGGGTTTTACCCGTAGAGGTAATCGCGATTTTCATAGGATATCCTTTCTAAGAAAGAGGACACGTCCCCGTTGGACAGGAATCATCATTGCCCCGTGGCGAAGAGTTGCTTGCCTGTCCAACGGAGAAGCCTGAGAAAAGCTTTTTTAAATCTGAACTTTTGCAGCGTTCGCAGGTGCATTTACAGTTACTACCGCTTCTTTCCAGGAATTCCATTATGTGCCCACACTTTTGACATTTATATTCGAATATGGGCATTTCCAGTCTCCTTATTAAGCTCTTAAATCTTGCCCAAAATTTACAACGACAGACCTTTGGGCCAAAATCATTTAACCCAAGCTTCAGCCAGGGAACAGACAATTTGCATCCCCTCTTCGATGCTTTTTGTTATATGGCAGTTATCAGCTGCTTTTAATATGCCCTGCTGCTGCTGTTGAGACAACTTTGCACCAATGCGGATTTTGGCATCGATTCTGGTGGTACGCGATAATTCAGTTCCGGACGATGCAGTATCTGATGAGTAGCGTTCTATTCGACGGGATAGCTCAATTGTCATATCCTCATAATTAATGCCTTGCTTTTTGCAGTACTCAACAACGTTACCGCCAATGCACATTCCAATGGAAGCTGAGAATAGTTGAGCCGGCCACATACCGTCCCGCTCGGTTTTGCCGTCGTCGCCACGGCCGGTAGTTACGGTGTATCCTTTGCAGGTTGCCGTGAAACGGTAACCGTTGTCGTATTTTACCAAGACTTCCATAAGCTATACCTGTTTTAGTCAGGAGCTTAGTTGTTAATATGAAAGGTCTTCCTTGACCCTCTTTTATTCTTCCTGCTTTGCTTTTTCTAATTCTTCAATGCGCTTGCTTATTTCGTCAAGTGCATTCTGGAAATATTGAGCTTGCTCCCTTAAGCCGGCAAGTTCTTGCTCTGGTGCTACTGTTGGGGCAACCGGGCCGGGATAAAACGTATAAGGCTGTGCAACCGGATCCCAGGCTGGATAACCATACGGTGCTCTTGCCCAGCCAGGCAAGCCGGTCGCATAGTATTGGTTTCTCCGGCCGCGACCACCACCTCGGCCCCAGAAGCCTCTGCCCCTGCCCCAGTAACCTCGTCCGCCAACAGGATTCATAAAACCGGGCACCGGGTAACCGGCACAATATCCCGCTGCTCTACCTGTCATTGGTCCCATTCCGGCAGGACCTGTTCGGTCTCCACGTGGCATGATAGACCTCCTTTCATAAAATAAGTTATTGTTTGGAAACATACTATTTATTGTCTTGACATTTGCGTTCCGCATTCCGGGCAGGCTCTTTGGCTACACGGTTGGCCTGCAATATGTGGAACCTGATAACCACATTTCGGGCATATGCAATTTCCACCCGGTCCTGCGGCAAAAGGCCCACCCATTCGACCTCTGCCTTGTCCCTGGCCTCTGCCCATGCCCCGGCCGGCACCACGTCCCGGCCCTGTCCCATTTCCTCTTGGCATGAGAATTCTCCTTTACAAAATTTATTGATTTCACAAATCCGCCAAAACCAAACTGTCAATCTTACAACCTAAGTGTTCGGCAAGGACGGAGCACTTCGGCCGCAGTAAGAAAAACCTGTTTTTCGGAACATTGTTCAGAGTTTCAAAATTGCCCTGACCTTTGACAATGAGCAAATCTGCTTCGTTAAAACGGCGGCGAAAGTCTTCCGAACAATCTTCTAAAATTGTGCCGGGAGCATCCGAACCATTGTCGATGACTTCTACCAGGTCGGTTATCCCCGTTATCTGAGCATCTTCCATAGTGACATCATTTAAAATAGGGTTGCCCCTGACGACGAAAGTTATTTTCTCGTATGGTAATTGCTCAATTAAAAGTCGATCAAAGACGATTTCACCGGCATTATCACCTAAGAAAAGAATGTCCTCGGCTGCCGCAATTGCGTTACGGAACCTCTGTAACACTTCCAAATCCAGCATGTCTGTTAGTGACTCAGCGATGGTCTGCTCAACCTGATCTTCCTTCAATATAGAATTCACACCCAAATCAATAATATTTCCCGCAATGGCTAATCGAACTGCCGTCTCTAAGGGATCCACAGAAGTTTCTATCCGCTTCTTAAGTTCCGGATATAACTTCAAGGCCTGTTTGTTGAAGCGATTCTTTTCTTCAAGATAGGGGTCCTCAACACCGGTTATCATGCGAATAAAGCGATGTATTTGTTGAGCCATTGCCGGCGGGCTCGTTCTAAAGTCCATTTGAGCGGCTAATTTTAATGCTTCTCGCAATACTTTCTCCTGAATACTTTCATCTGCCGTTGTCATTCTCACCGAGTCAAGCACCTGACGTACAAAACAAGCAATACAGTCAAAATAAGTCTTCATTTATTAATGCCTATAAGTTACGCTTATTTCAATCCATTGGAATTCACCTTAAAAGCGAATATTCACAATAGCTATCTTTATATATTATGGGCATATGCCCATAATAAATCCAGTTAAAATTGCCGAAAAAGTAATTTTTTTTTGTCTTCGTGGATTCTGAAGTGTCTGTTAAAAATGAATAAATAACGAAATGACACGTGCAAATGATGCCATTCAGACTAAAATATGGGCGAAATACCTATAATATCGCTATTTTTTAGGTTTCATTATGAAGATTGTTGCTGATGCGAATATCCCGTTTGTACAGGATTGTTTTTCTTCGATTGGCGATGTCGAGGTTGTTGGTGGCAGGGAGATAACGCCGGGCATTGTTGCTGATGCGGATGTTCTTTTGGTGCGCAGCATTACACCTGTATTTGCGGATTTGTTAACCGGCAGCAATGTCCGTTTTGTGGCCACCGCCACAATCGGCTTCGACCATGTTGACGTAGATTTTCTCCGGCATAATTATATCGGTTTTGCCTCGGCACCCGGATCCAATGCCAATTCGGCCGCCGAATATGTCATTGCCGGGCTGCTTGAAATCGGGCAAAAGCATAATATTACTCTCGAAGGCAAATCGATTGGCATTATCGGCGTCGGCAATGTCGGAAGCCGAGTAGCGAGAAAGTGCGAAGCTGTGGGGATGGAAGTCTTTCTAAACGATCCCCCTTTGTATCGGCAAACCGACGATGCGAAATATCTTCCAATCCAGGAACTTTTTAATTGTGATTTTATCACTCTGCATACGCCGCTGACTTTCGAAGGAATTGATAAGACGTTTCATTTGGCGGATCAAAAATTCTTCGATTCACTAAAGCAAGGCTGTGTATTTGTGAACGCTTCACGCGGCGGTGTCGTTGACAGCAGTGCCTTAAAGGCGGCGATCAATTCGGGGCGGTTGCAGGCGGTTGTGCTCGATGTGTGGGAGAATGAGCCGAAAATCGATATGGACCTTTTGAAGATGGTCGATCTGGGCACGCCGCATATCGCCGGTTATTCGCTGGACGGCAAAATCGCCGGCTTGATGATGATTTACAAATCGGTCTGTGAATATTTCGGAATTAAGCCGAAATTTGACGCCGGCGATTTCCTGCCTGAACCTGAAGTCAAAATTATCGAACTGAATCAGGACATCGGAAACGAGCAGGATGCAATTCTGGAGGCTGTGCGGAAAATTTATAGAATTGACCAGGATGATGCAAGGCTCCGGCGGATTTTCGATGAACCGGCTGAAAACAGAGGCAAGTTCTTTGATAACCTCAGGAAGACTTATCCTGTCCGCAGGGAATTTCAAAATACCGATGTTATTGTTGGGGATGTCAACAGCAGTTTGGCCAAAAAGCTAAAAGGCCTTGGATTCAAAGTAACAAAAAGTGGGAAATAAGAGAGTAAAAAGTATTGGCGAAAATATAGTCCAATGGCCAAGGGGGATGCTGGATTTTTCCGCCGGTTGTCTCGTGATGGGCGTATTGAATGTCACGCCTGATTCCTTTAGTGACGGCGGGCAATTCTTCGATACGGAAAAAGCGGTTGAACACGCCCTTAAAATGGCCGCCGATGGCGCTGCGATAATCGATGTCGGTGGTGAATCGACTCGGCCGGGCTCAGAACAAGTTTCAACTGAGCAACAGATAGAGAGAGTCGTGCCGATAGTCAAAGCGCTTTGTCGGAAGATAAATGTCCCGATTAGTATCGACACGTATAATATTGAAGTAGCCAGGGCTGCTCTGGAAGCGGGAGCGGCAATGATAAATGACATAACTGCTTTGAGCGATGAGCGGATGGCTGAATTAGCTGCCGGGCATGAAGTGCCGGTTGTTTTGATGCATATGCAGGGCACGCCCGCGACGATGCAGACCGAGCCGAAATATAATGATGTGGTCGGTGAGGTTCTGGAATTTCTTTCGAGCCGTGCAAAACGGGCCGAGTGGTTCGGCATCCCGAAGGAACGAATTTTCATTGATCCCGGCATAGGTTTCGGCAAGACCTTGGAGCATAATCTTTTGCTTTTGAGAAATATCGATAAGTTTGTCGCCACAGGTTATCGTGTGCTTGTAGGGACAAGCCGAAAGAGTTTCATCGGGAAAATCACCGACAGGAAAAATCCGGGCCAGCGAATATTCGGTACTGCTGCAACGGTCGCTCTTTGTGCCGCCGCGGGTGTATCAATCGTTCGCGTCCATGATGTAGCTGAAATGGTCGATGTGGTGAAGGTGACAAATGCTATTGTGAAATTGAGTGTCGATTAAGGGAGATCATGAAAATATTTGACTATTGTCCTTCTTGCGGATCGAGAGATATATTTTTTGACGATATCAAGGAGTTCAAGTGCAGGGCTTGTTCTTTTACTTATTTTCATAACGTCGCTGCAGCAGTTGCTGCGATATTAAAATACGACCAGAAAATTCTCTTAATCGAAAGAGGCCAAGACCCGGAAAAGGGAAAACTGGATTTGCCGGGTGGTTTTGTGGACCCGAAAGAAAGTGCGGAAGAGGGATTAAAAAGAGAAATAAAGGAAGAATTGAATATAGATCTTAGTGGACCGAAATATTTGGGATCGTGTCCGAATATTTATAATTACAAAGGCGTGCTTTATCACACCTGCGATTTGTTCTTCTATTCGAAGATCGAGGTACTGCCCACAAAGTTTAACAAAAGTGAAATCGGAAAATTGGTCCTAATCAATCCTAAAGAAATTCCAGAGGATAAATTCGCATTCGAATCAATAAAAACAGGCCTGCACCTTTTAAATACGCAGAACCTCGTCTGAAACATGAAGCTATATAGAGTCTTTATTTCGCAGGAGCAACACTTCGGATTTAATCTGCATTTAGAGCGATTTTGAGAGCTTCGTCTGTGTTTTTCACGAATTTGAATTTCAGGCCTTTTTTAGCTTCGGCGGGGACATCAGGGATGTCCTTTTTGTTTCTGGCCGGTAAGATGACGGTTTTGATGCCGCCCTGCTTGGCGGCTAAGACTTTTTCCTTCAGACCGCCAACCGGCAGAACCAGAGCTCTCAGGGTGATTTCGCCGGTCATTGCCACATCCGGACGAGTCGGTTTATCTAACAGCAGACTGACAAGTGATGTGAAAATTGCTACACCGGCACTGGGGCCGTCTTTGGGGATCGCACCGGCGGGGACGTGGATGTGATAATCAAATTTACTGAATTTATCGTCTTCAATATTTAGCTTTTTGGCGTTCGCCTTTACAATCGAAAACGCGGCCTGGGCGCTTTCTTTCATTACATCGCCAATTTGGCCTGTTAGTTGCAGTTGGCCTTTGCCGGGCATGGATGCGGATTCTATGAAGAGCAGTTCTCCGCCGACGGGTGTAAAGGCTAATGCCGTTGCGACGCCGGATATCCCCGTTCGCAGGGCCAGTTCCGATTCATACTGTGCCGGACCCAGTATCTGTGTAAGGTCTTTTTTGGAGATAGTTGCCCGTCTTTTTTTGCCTTTGGCAATTTCGGTAGCGACGGCTCTGCAAACAGCAGCTATGTTCCTTTCGAGATTCCGGACGCCGGCCTCTCGCGTATAGCCCTGGATTACAGCGAGAGTCGCATCATCTTTTATCGTGCAGCGATTTTTGCTTAAACCATGCTCTTTGAGCTGGCGGGGAATGAGATATTTTTTCGCGATTTTGAGCTTTTCGGTTTCGGTATAGCCGGGCAGCTCGATCACTTCCATCCTGTCACGCAGTGCCGGCGGGACCGGCTCGGTATAATTTGCCGTGCCTATGAACATGACGGTAGACAGATTAAAAGGCTGGTCGAGGTAGTGGTCGGTAAAGCTGAAGTTCTGTTCCGGATCGAGTACTTCCAAGAGGGCGCTTGCCGGGTCGCCTCTGAAATCGCTGCCGATTTTATCTAATTCATCAAGCATGAACACCGGATTTTTGCTGCTGCATTTGCGCAGTTCCTGCATTATTCTGCCGGGCAAAGCCCCAATGTAAGTTCTTCGATGTCCCCTGATGTCGGCCTCGTCTCTTATCCCGCCGAGCGATATGCGGACAAATTTTCTTCCCATGGCCCTTGCGATGGATTTGCCGAGCGACGTTTTGCCTACGCCGGGCGGTCCGACAAAACATAGTATGGGACTTTTTCCCGTTGGGTTCAACTTGCGAACAGCCAGGAATTCGAGGATGCGTTTTTTGACCTTAGCCAAGTCATAGTGGTCGTTGTTGAGTATTCGCTGGGCCTTGTTGATATCGAGCTGGTCTTTTGTTTGAATCGACCAGGGCAGTTCGCAGACCCAATCAAGATACGTCCGGATGACACTATATTCCGGTGAGGCGGGCGGTATCTTACTTAGTCTGTCCAGTTCGCGAAGGGCCTCGGCCTCGACCTTTTCGGGCATTTTGGCTTTTGCGATGTTTTGGCCGATTTGCTTGAGCTCTTCGGTTCTGAGGTCTTTCTGGCCAAGCTCGGTCTGAATGGCTTTGAGCTGTTCCTGCAGGAAATACTCCCGTTGATTTTTGTCTATCGATTCTCTGACACGGCCCTGGATCTTGTGACTTAGCTCAAGGACTTCCAGTTGATGCGCCAGGATGACGGATATTTGTTCGAGGCGTTTAGTAGCATCAAGCTCTTCGAGCAACTGTTGTTTTTTTGCGATATCCAGACTGAGATTGGCGGCTAAAAAATCAGCCAGGGCCGAAGGATTTTCGATGTTTTCCAGCAGCACGGATGCCTCTTCGGGCACGTTGGGACTTAGTGCTATAACGCGATTGGCGGCCTGCCGAACGCTGACGATTAGTGCCTGGAGCTTTTTTGTCATTCTTACTTTGACGTCGAGGTATTTAATCCTGACCTTCAAGTAAGGTTTTGTGCTCAGCCTTTCTATTACTTTGAAACGGGCGATGCCGTGGACTACAATGTGCATCGAGCCCTGCGGCAATTTTATGACCTTGAGCACTGAAGCGGTGGTTCCGACGGAGTACAGGTTGTTGAAAGTCGGCATATCTACGTTTGGATTTCGTTGGGTCAGAAGTCCTATGACAGATTCGTGATGGGTGGTATCGGCAAGCAGGGCCTTGCTTCTTTTTCGGCCTATCGCCAAGGGCGTTACAGTTCCGGGATAGACAACGACATTACGAACCGGCAGAATTCCGATTATGTCCGGCTGCCTGAATTTCTGGTCGTCCGGGTCTAACTGGACACCTTCGGCATACAAGTATGGCTCAATACCTGAAGTTTCTTCATCAGTCATATCAGCTAACCAATTATCGTCGGGAGATCCTAAATTTTTCACATTGCCTGCCATATTATTTCCAAAAGTTTTTCTCTGTTAAAGCCTCAATCATACACGATTAAGGCTGGAAACTTAAATGTTAAAACCAAAAACTATATAAGTATCTAAGTGGACTTATGTTGTTTTATGCTTTTTGTTCATTTTCTATGGGCTTTGAATAGGTAAAATGACAAATATAAGAAGATTTCCGGGAAAAAGCTGTATGGTTTAAATCCTTAAAAGTTGCTAATGTGATTTTCTGTCCGATTATAGTTTTGATCGAGCAGGCTGGTTTGGCTCTGCCTTTTCGATTAATTATTTTACGTAATTTACCGGCGAATATTAGAGTGCGATCTCCTCGTAAGAGGACGGATTGTATGTCAGGACGCGGTGGGTATCGAAGCCTGCGGGGATTTTGGTACTGTTCACGCGATCAAAATTCATTACGGCATTGCCGCCGATGAACATCGGATCGTCAGAATAATTGATAATTGTGCCTTTAATCTGTGCATTGACATTGCCGGTGAAACTGACGCCACTAACAGCCACAACTCCTTCCAATGTGGAGAAATTACCCTGGAAAGACATCGCGAAACCCGGCGCGACGATTGATGAGCCGACTTCGCCGCGGATCGCATCGAACTCAGCACCCGCAGGATAGGGCCCGCTGGCGAAGTTGCCGAGGATATCGATTCTGTCTGTTCCCGGATTAGTCAAATCACCATCGGCGACGATGATGCCCTGAAGGTCTACATTTCTTTCGAATGTGACAACATTGGGTGATTCGATAAAGAGAATTCCCTTAATGGTGGCAGTGCCTTCGAAATTTGGATTCGTGCCAGCTACTATCGAGCCATTGACAAGTGTTATTCCTTTGCTTAAGTCACTCGAAGCATCAATAACATCACCCGCTGCATACGGACGAAACCGATCTGTGTCAGGAGTGGGGAAATCCACCGGGTCCACACCGATGTGGACGTGATTGTCGATGGCCGTCTGGTTATGGTCACCGGCGATGAGTACATCACCTCCAAAATCTGCATTCGCAGCGGCGTTGCCTATCTCGATTTCGCCGTCAAAGTTGCAGTTACCTCCGACAGACATTGCGGTGAGGCTGCCTGAGCTTTCAATATACAAATCCGCTTCCCATGCTTCATTGACAGCGACCATCGTGGGATTGCCGGTATAAGTCAGAGGGCCTTTGGTTGCCAGTCCGTAATTGAAGATCGGATGTTTGTAAGGCTCGATATCGAAGCCTACTTTTATTGTTCGTGTAATGTCACCATTACCACCCGTGGAATAGACATTCAGGGTATAAAGGTCGTTCGGGTCGATTGACATTTGTCCGCTGAATGTTTGGCCGGTGAGAGTGTCCAGGGGGACTGCCGAAATAGAACCATCATGATATAGTGTGATATTGGAAATGCTGTTGGCATCCAGGTCATTTTGTAGAGTAGCGACGATTGTGCTGAAATAGCTGGATGGCGGTGTTGAACTTGGCATTGTAATAGGAGTCAACCAATATCGTTGCACCTCCAGCCCTGATTCGGCACTGGCAAACGCAAAGTCGACTTTGTGCTGGTTGGAGGCAATTTGCGTATTGACCCCGGACATCGTGGCCATCGCAACAGCAAGGGCGGAAAATACAAGGATAAAAATCATTGATATAATAAGGACGGCGCCACGGCGCTTGAGATGAACCGATTTACTTAAGGGTGACATTTTCTCCCCCACTTATAAATATCCTGCAGAAACGGATAACATGCAACTTCTTGTGCCATATAAAGTATAAGAAATGTTTATTGTAGAAACAAATGCAGAAGTGACTTCAGAAAAGTATATAAAAGGCGTAATTATCGGTCTATTTGAAAAGGCTCAGTTTCTTTGTTTTATTGGCTCGTGTGAATTACTTCCTGTCACATCACTTCCGAATAGGATGCGGGATTATACTCTAATACTATTTCCGGCACAAATCCTGCCGGTGACGAGGTTGTCCCGGAACGGTTGAAGTAGAGGTCACTATT
>CAZFOQ010000048.1:0-27074 GCA_964520535.1 uncultured Pirellulales bacterium
ATTCTCGACCTGTTTTAATTGCTCAGTTGTAAGTGCCTTGGGATATGTAAAGTCGAATCTCAGATAGTCCGGGCCGACGTAACTTCCCTGCTGGGCGACTGATTTGCCCAGAGTTTCCTGCAACGCCCACTGAAGCAGATGAGTTGCGGTGTGATTTTTCTTAATCGCGACCCTGTCCTTGCTGACAATTGCCTTTACCTTTTGACCGACACCGAACGAGCCATCAGCAACTTTTCCTCGATGAACCACACAGTTGGCTATCTTTGTCGTTTCTTCGACGACAAAGCGGGCGTTGTCGGATTCGATAATCCCACAGTCACCCACCTGGCCTCCCGCCTCGGCATAGAAGCAGGTCTTATCGAGAATAAGACCGACTTCATCGCCAGCTCCAATTTTGCCCTCGCTTTTGTAGCCATCCTTATCAATCCAGCCGATGATTTTACTGTCACACTCATTATAATAATATTTACCCGTATCATCAGTCGATATAGTTACACTGGCTCCATCAGATAAAGACAATGAATCCGCAGCAAACACGGATAGCAAAGAGTTTTTCTGTGCAGACCTTGCACGTTCCCTTTGCTCTTCCATAAGCTCTGTAAATTTTGCCGTGTCGACCTTGAGATTGCGCTCCTGGGCCATAAGCTGCGTCAAATCAAGCGGAAAACCGTATGTATCATATAACTGGAAGGCATCTTCGCCGCTTACAACTTTGTCCTTCGATTTCTGCGCCCGCCTGGCAGCGGTATTGAATATTTCTATTCCTCGGTCAAGCGTTCTGCCAAAACTCGCCTCTTCAGATTCGATTACCGTTGAGACGTAACCGGCTCTGTCCTTAATTTCACCAAACGCCTCGCCCAGGCAATCCACAACAACCGGCACAAGTTTATAAAGAAACGGCTCATGCATGCCTATTTCCCTGCCGAACCTCGAAGCCCGGCGGAGTATTCGCCGAATCACATATCCCCTGCCCTCATTGGAAGGCGCCGCACCATCGGTTATCGCAAAGACAATCGAGCGAACATGGTCGGCAATAACTCGAAAGGCGTTGTCGGTTTTATTGCCCAACTGAGCCGTATATTTGTGACCGGTGATGTCACTTGTAGAATCGATGATAGGCATAAATAAATCGGTGTCGTAATTGCTCTTTTTATTTTGCAGCACCGCGACGATTCTTTCCAAACCCGCACCGGTGTCAACGTATTTAGCAGAAAGCGGCAGCAGTTTGCCGTCCGGATGAAGATTGAATTGTATAAAGACAAGGTTCCATAACTCTATGTATCTGGCGCAGCCGCTATTGACCCGGCATTCATGGCCGGGGACATTTTTCATATCGCACATATCCGGCCCAAGGTCGATATGTATTTCACTGCAGGGACCACAGGGGCCGGTCTCACCCATTTCCCAGAAATTATCCTTTTTGCCGTACGAAAGGACCCTCTCAGCGCGTATGGATGTCACTTTAGTCCAGAGCTTTGCAGCTTCATCATCCGCAGGAAGACCATCGGCCTGGTTACCGGCAAAGACTGTCGCCCATAAACGGTCCGGATCGATTTGCCATACTTTAGTAAGCAGCTCCCATGCCCATTCAATTGCTTCGGCTTTGAAGTAATCATCAAACGACCAATTACCCAACATCTCAAAAAACGTATGGTGACATGTGTCTTTGCCCACCTCCTCGAGGTCGTTGTGTTTGCCGCTTACACGGAGGCATTTTTGACTGTTGACCGCTCGCGGATACTGGGCAGACACCAGCCCGAGGAATATGTCCTTGAACTGATTCATTCCTGCATTAGCAAAGAGCAATGTATCATCGCTTATTGGAACTATCGGCGAACTCGGCACAAACTCGTGGTTTCTGCTCTTGAAAAAATCAATAAATTCACTTCTAATCTGTTTCGCACTTCTCATCTGATCTTTCATATCCTGCTTCACAAAACTACACAAGGCCTTTAGCAACGAGTATCTTACTCTTTATCTCTTCGCACAAGTCTTTGTTTTCGGCCATGAATTTTTTGGCATTTTCTCTGCCCTGACCAAGACGCATACTTCCATAGTTCATCCAGGCACCACTTTTCTCAACGAGATCGCATCCAACCGCCAAATCGAGCAAATCGCCCTCATAGCTGATTCCGCTGTCGAACATAACATCAAATTCGGCATCGCGGAAAGGTGGAGCGATTTTGTTCTTCACCACTCTGGCCCTGACTCTGGAGCCGATGGCACCGCTGCTGTCCTTTATGGTCGTTATTCTCCTCAGATCTATTCGAGCGGTGCTGTAAAATTTCAGGGCCCTTCCGCCGGTGGTCGTTTCCGGATTGCCGAACATCACACCGATTTTCATACGAATCTGATTGATGAAGACCAGAGCGGTCTTGCTCTTGTTGATAATGCTGGTCAGCTTCCGCATCGCCTGGCTCATCAATCTCGCCTGCAGCCCCATGTGGGCGTCACCCATCTCACCTTCGATCTCCGCCTTGGGTGTCAGCGCTGCGACGGAGTCGATAACGATGATATCCACGGAATTGGAGCTTATTAACATCTCCGTGATATCAAGTGCCTGCTCACCCGTATCAGGCTGGCTGACCAGCAGGCTGCTGACATTGACGCCAAGCTTTTTCGCCCATGTCGTATCCAAAGCATGTTCGGCATCGATAAAAGCAGCCACGCCGCCGGTGCGTTGTGCACTGGCAATGACATGCAAAGCGAGCGTTGTTTTGCCGGATGACTCCGGCCCGAACAATTCGGTGACTCTGCCGCGAGGAATTCCCGCGCCGCCAAGAGCAATGTCCAGCGACAAAGAACCGGTGCTGATTCCCTCGATTTTTGCGTACAGGTTCTCGTCCATTCGCATAATAGAGCCCTGGCCGTATTGCTTTTCGATTTGTGCAATCACACGCTGCAGGGCGTTTTCTTTGCCGGTTGCTGTCGTCTTCACTTCTTTTGTTTTTGCCATTTTCTCATCTCTCCTTTTCCGCAAAATGTTAAAAAATTAAAATTTAAATAACTACAAGTCCAAACACAATTTTACATTTTACACTGATCTATTGTAATTCATAATTTCCCAACAACGTATAAACAGGGCCTTCGGGTCTCAGCTCGCTCTGGTAAACACAGAGTGAATCAGCCGGCATAACACCGAGCCTGAAATCCTTGTATTCCTCAGTCAGCCGCGCCAGTTTTACGCCGGCTTTGAAATTCCTGACCCGGCAAAGCGTCAGGTGCCCGGCAAACTTTCTGGTCTCCGGCGGCCAACCGGCCAAAGCAAGCTGTTGTTCAAGGTCTTCCTGCAATTGTAGCAGATTTTCACCTTCCTGTCCTGCGCCGACCCATAAGACTCTGGCACTTTTGCTGCCAAAGTAGCCAACTTTCTCGACGTCAATATCGAAGCTTTGATGCCGACTTGCGACGTCCTGGGTAATTTTGCAGACCTCGACAACCTGCGGATCTTTAATCTCGCCCAGGAACTTCAGCGTCAGATGCATTTTATCCGGATTAACCCACTTGGCATCGCTTTTCTTGATGTCCGCTTTGGAAAGCATTTCGTCCTGGAGTTTGGCCAGGCACTTTCTGATCGCTTCATCAATATCTATCGCAATAAACACACGCATCTGTTTTCGCCCGGTTAAAACCTTGTCATTTCCCTCAAAGCTTCTAATCTCTCATCAATATCGGATTTACTAATCGTCTCCTGGCCCTTGAGCGAAAAATCGGTAATTGTGAATGATGCCGTGATTGTGCCGTAGGCGATCGCTGCTTTCAATGTTTCAAAATCGGTTTCTCCTTTTTGTGCCAGATAGCCCATGAATCCGCCTGCGAAGCTGTCACCGGCACCGGTTGGATCTTTGACATCCTCAGCCGGGTAGGCCGGCAGCAAAAATTTTTCGCCGTCGGCACTACACAACAATGAGCCTGATTCACCCTTCTTAACAACGACAACGCCCGGACCCATATCAAGAATCGCCTGCGCTGCTTTTATCAGATTATGTTCACAAGCGAGCAATCTGGCTTCATCTTCATTGATTATTAAACAGTCAATTTTTTTTAGCAGCAATTTAAGATCGCCGATGTGATCCTGAATCCAGCAGTTCATCGTATCGGCGGCGACAAAAACAGGCTTACGGATCTGCTCAAGCAACTCAAGCTGGAGCTTCGGTGCCGTGTTGGCAAGAAACACGAATTTGCTGTCCCTGAATGACTCCGGCACCATCGGCGGCGCTTCGGCAAGAACATTGAGTTCAAGACAATCCGTAGTTCTGTCGTCCATATCTTCGTGATAGGTGCCGGTCCAGCGGAAAGTTTTGCTCCGGGACCGGACTTCAAGGCCTGCAAGGTCCACGTCCCTGTCGGCGAAAACCTGCGCCAAATCAAACGGGCAGTCCTCGCCAACAACACCTACAAATCGCACCGGCGAAAAAAAACTCGCCGCCATCGAAAAATATACCGCCGAACCACCCAGACAATCCTCACTGACACCATAAGGTGTCTTAACCGTATCAACTCCAATCGAACCCGTTACCAATAACGACATATCTACGCTCGTTTTTTCTGAATTTACGAAATGATTTTTTTCAGTGCATTATCTATTCTTTTTAGAGTACTTTCTTTTCCTAACATCTGCACGGAATCAAAGATCGGCAGACTAATGGTAGTGCCGCAAATAGCAACCCGCAACGGCTGAGCGACCTTGCCCAGGCCGACCTGTTTTTCTTCGGCCAGGCCGCGCAGCATATTCTCAATGGCCTGCTCGGTAAGTTCTCCCATCGCGGCAAGTTTATCGCGCACGATTGCCAGAAACGCCAGGCCATCAGCCTTGAGCAGAACTTTCTTGACCGCCTTGTCATCATACTCAATCCTGTCGTCATCCAGAAAGAGAAATCTGCTCTTGCGTTCGATTTCCGCCAGAGTGCGCGCTCCCTCGCAAAGCCGGAGAATCCTTACCAGAAGCTCATCATCGGCGGAAATCATCGGCGAGTCAACAGCCTTTAAGTAATCCTTGAAATGCCGAAGAAGTTTATCGCTCGGGGTCACCTTTATATGTTCGGTGTTGAAGGCAATTAGCTTCTGTCGGTCAAATAAGCTGTTCGATTTTGTCAGGCGGGAAAGATCAAAGGATTCGATCAGCTCATCAATTTTCATAATCTCACGGTTGTCGCCGGGATTCCAGCCTAAAAGGGCGAGAAAATTGACCATTGTCTCCGGCAGATAACCGCTCTTGAAAAAATCAACGATATTGATTTCCGGCAGCGGCACTTTAAGAAACTCGGCCATTGCATCTATCACCGGCATATCGGGCGTGCTCTTGCCTTTGATAAAAGCATCGAGCTCTTCACCGTTAAGGCTGCCTGTGCCGGCAAGGGTATCGAGATCGACATCCTGCATTGTTTTGATAGCTTTGCGCAAGGCTGTTGGACGCTCGCGCTTGGAGAGTTTTCCGCCGGTATCACTAATAGTCACGGACATGTGGACATACTCCGGCAGCTTGCCAAAACCTAAAGCTTCCCACAGCGCCTGCTGTCCGGGCGTATTATTAAGATGTTCCTGGCCACGAATGATGTGGGTAACTTCCATCAGATAGTCATCGACGACACAGGCAAAATTATATGTCGGAAAGCCGTCGCTTTTTAGGATGATAAAATCGCCAATCTCGCCGGCTGCAAAAGTAATTTCGCCGCGTACCATATCCTGCACCACGATAGACTCATCCTGCGGCACAGCAAAACGAACCGTAACCAGCCGGCCTTCGGCCCGGGCCTTTTCGGCATCTTCAGCATCGGGAAAATCTTTGGGCCGGAGATAGTTAAATGTTTTCTTCTGGGCCTCAGCTTCTTTTCGAAGGGCGTCAAGTTCCTCCGGGGTGTCAAAACAATAGTAGGCCCTTTGATCGTTCAGCAGCTTTTTGATATGTTTGTCGTAAATATCTTTTCGCTGTGATTGCAAATATGGACCGTTGGGGCCACCGATCCCAGGACCTTCGTTCCAGGTAATACCAAGCCATTTCAAATCATCCATGACCTGTCGAGCGGCAGTAGGCGTATTCCGCTTCTGGTCGGTATCTTCTATGCGCAGGATGAACGTTCCGCCGGACCTTCGTGCCCAGAGCCAGTTAAAAAGGGCGGTCCTTGCTCCCCCAACATGTAAATATCCCGTCGGAGACGGTGCAAAACGAGTTACTACCTTATCAGGCATTGTGAATCATTCCTCATTAGTTACCAAACACGCAAAACAGATAGGTTAAGCTCCATATAAGAGATTGTCAAGAACAGCATGTCTGACCTGGTAAATTATGTATCTCCAACATAAATCATAAATATTGAAGTTGTATAACAGATTATGTATCCTATGGACGTGGGAACCTAATGGAAGACACGATAAATATTGAAAAAAACAGTATTTCGAAAGGATAAAACATGTGGCCGCGACTTGGACCAATTCCGACATACGGTGTTTTTTATCTCATCAGCATCTTTTGCCACTTCCTCATCGCTTATTTACTTGCTAAGCGCTTGAGACTTCGACATCGTGTTTGGATTATTGCCGGCACCTGCTATATGTTGGGCATGACGGTCGGCGCCAAGGCGCTATATGATATTCAAAATTCGCAACTCGACCTCTGGGCACTGTTGTCAGCTAAGCACTATTTTCAAGGCGGACTATGGGGGGACTGCTGGCTTATCTTTGTTTGTCCGTGCCGCTGGCCTTAGTAGTGTCTATACGCAAACGCGCGGCACTGGACCTGGTTGCTCTTTCGATTCCGATACCCTGGATTTTTGCCAAACTCGGATGCCTGTTCAACGGATGCTGCTATGGAAAAGCCTGTGCTATGCCATGGGCGATCACTTTTCCCGAAGGGGCCAGAGGTGCTCCGGCAGGTGTCCCTTTATACCCGACTCAAATCTATGAAATCCTGATTATGGTGGGCATCCTTTTGTTTTTCATAATACTCAGGCGTGAGAAATGGCAGGGAACGATGCTCCTGTGGTTCCTGATTTTCTATGGTTTCGGACGAGCAGCTACCGATCTCTGGCGGGGTGATTTGGATAATCAAATGTATGTTGGGCCGCTTACATTGTCACAGCTAATCTGCCTGGTTGCAGCCGGCGTTTCAATTATCCTGCTGTACCTCCGGCGTCTGGTTTTTGTCCCTCGGACAGGTGAGACATAAAAGCTCATGTAAGCTTTAAGGGATAAAAAATGGTATAATATAATCGTGTTCAACTGTGAAATGTGTAAAAAAAGGAGAAAAGACAAATGGCAAGAAGATTGATTTTAATATTCTGCCGCAATTCTACGGGTTTCAACCCGTAGATGAAGTTATCCGACGAAGTCGGACGGGTGTAGCCCGAAGCGGCAATGCCACGGGTTTTAACCCGTGGTTGTTTACTGGTATTATGTGCGTGCATTCTTTTGGCAGGGTGTGAATCTGCGGACAAGATGTACTATCATGCAACAGGATGGAAGAGTCTCTTTGACGGCAAAACGCTCAACGGCTGGAAGCCCAGCGAAAATAAAGACACATTCAGCGTACAGGACGGTATGATAGTCGCCAACGGCCCCCGAAGCCATCTTTTCTATGTCGGGCCGGTCGAAAATGCCGAGTTCAGGAATTTTGAGTTTAAAGCTGACATCATGACCAAGCCCGGAGCAAATTCCGGGATATATTTCCATACCGAGTATCAGGAAAAAGACTGGCCAAATAAAGGCTACGAGGTCCAGGTCAACAACACGCACAGCGACTGGAGAAAGACCGGAGGTCTTTATGCGGTCGAGGATGTGAATGAATCGCCTGCCAAAGACGACGAATGGTTTACAGAGCATATCATTGTCAGGGACAAACACATTATCGTCAAGGTCAACGGCAAGACCGCCGTCGACTGGACCGAGCCGGAAGGTTGGGAACCGCCACGTGGAATGTCCGGTCGCAGAATCTCCAGCGGGACATTCGCCCTTCAGGGACATGACCCGAAAAGCGTTGCCTATTACAAAAATATCATGGTCAAACCGTTACCCTGAAAGTTGTAAGAAGTAATATAACTACCTTCATGTTGTACGAATTATTTGTTTGGAACCTTTCACTATGAGACAGACCGGAATTGTTTCGCTGGATTCCGCACAGCATATCGACAAAAAGACATTTGGTTCAAAAGCCGCATCTCTTGCCGCCTTCAAGCGAATCGGCCTTCCGGTTCCCGCCGGTTTTTTTATTGCCGCATCGTTTTATCGAAAACACTTAGAGCGGAACAAGCTCATTTCCCGCATTAAATCAGTTGTTGAAGAAATTAATAAAGTCAAACCAGCAGTCAAATCCACCCTGCTATCAGAACTGCGCGAAGCCATCATCAAAGCACCAATGGCAGAAACGCAGCATCTGGACATAGAAAATCATTATCACACTCTGGTGGCCGACCGCGTTGCAGTTCGCTCGTCCGCCACCGCCGAGGATTTGCCGGACCATTCTTTCGCCGGTCAATATGAAAGTTACCTGGGTATCTCCAGCCTGCCGGAGTGCATTGAAGCAGTAAAAAAATGCTGGGCGTCACTATGGACACAACGTGCCTTCGACTATCGCCAGCAGAACGGCATCAATCATCTTCGAGTGGATATGGCTGTTACTGTTCAAGTGCTTGTGCCCGCCGAGATATCCGGCGTAATTTTTACTGCCGATCCGGTTACCGGTCTACGTGACAGAATCGTAATAGAAGCTTGCTTTGGACTGGGAGAAGCTCTGGTTTCAGGCAAAGTCACCCCTGATAGGTTCATTGTCGACAAGAAGAAACTGAGGCTGCTTTCTCGGACAATATCGGAAAAGAAAATTGAGTGTGCGCTTGACGAAAACGTCACAACTAAAGAACAATCCCCGTCGGATGAAAAGTCAACCACCCAAACTCTGGACAAAAAACAAATAAAACAACTGGCCAAAATGGCACAAAAAGTCGAGGTCAAGTTCGGCTGTCCACAGGATATCGAATGGGCAATAAAAGACGGGCGAATCTGGCTGTTGCAATACCGGCCTATTACCAATCTGCCGACGCCGAAAGAAAAAAGCTGGGAAGACCGGCAGGTCTGGTGCAATATGCCAGCCCAGGAGGTCCTGCCCGACGTGGTGACGCCCGCCACCCTGTCGCTCATTGAAAACCTGGCAGAAACCATGTTCGATCCGTTTTTATGGGCGCTCTGCATGAACCGCGGTAATCATCCCTTTTTCGGCGTTTTAGCCGGACGGGTATATTTCAACGCCAACATCTGGATCGCGGTTATCAATGCCCTGCCGATTGCCAGAGACTACGACTTCTCCAAAGATATCGGCAGTGAGCCGGGACTTCACGAGATTATCGAAATAGAAATGACCATGACGGACGATGACCTGCCTGAGTTACATTTCAAACGGTTCAGATTTTTCCTTAAAATCCCACTGCTTGTACTCCGCTCGCTCACTAATACCCACAGAAAAGGTCAATCAATAATCGACCAAACCAAAAAGATGAACGACAAATGGCAGAATATCGATCCTGCCAGTCTCTCCATACATCAGATTGCCGCAAAGTGCAAAGACGTTATACAGGATTTCCGCGATTTGTGCGGCAAAGCGCTCTATCTGTTCAGCGTCGCGGCAGCCTATCCCGCGCTCGAAATCACATGTTCCAAATGGCTGCCGGACGAACAGCAGTGCGCAAAGAGACTGCTGGCCGGACTCGGTGACATGGAAGATGCAAATTCAGGCCTGGATCTCTGGCTACTGGCCCTTTTAGCCGATTCAAATCCACAGCTCAGGGACATCATCCTGTCAAACGACGACTGGCAGACCATCCGCGACAAAATCGAACACATAAAGCCAGGTACGGAATTCCTTGCGCGCTGGGACGAATTCATGGACAGGCACGGCTTTCATTGCCGTGCCGAACTCGAGTTGTTCAACGCCCGCTGGGCCGAAACGCCGGATTATATACTATCCCTGCTTCGCAGTTATGTCGGCTCTATTGGCAAGACCGATCCGCTTGAAAATCATGCCAAATCAGAGCAACAGAGAGAACAACTCGCCCATAAATGCCGCAAAAGCCTGAGAAATCCCTTCAAGCGGATGTTCTTCAACTTCCTGCTTACCCGCGCCCAATGGGGTTCTGTCTTTCGCGAGAACATCAAGTGCGAGATCATCCGATTGATAACGACCCTGCGATTCATGCTTCTCGAACTCGGCCGAAAACTCCACAATGGGTCAATCATTCTAAATCCCAAAGATATCTTCTTCCTGAAACTTGAGGAGCTCGAACCGGTGACCCAGGACAGAGCCGGTTTCGATGTGATGGCTACCATCGCAGAGCGCCGTGCCGAATACGATCATTGGCAGACCGTCACACCGCCCGGCACTATTTTAGGTCAATACGATCCACAAAAAACCGCTCCAGAGCCGCTCGATACCGACACCGAAATTCTAAAAGGCCTTGCGGTAAGTGCCGGCGTGGCGACAGGGAAGGCCCGCGTGATTCTCAGGACCAACGCGAACGAACAGGTCCTGCCGGGCGAGATACTTGTGGCGCCTTTTACGGATCCCGGCTGGACGCCCTACTTCGTTCCCGCCGCCGGAATTGTGATGGATCAAGGCATTCTCCTTTCTCACGGCAGTATCGTCGCTCGCGAATACGGAATCCCCGCAGTCGTCAATGTGGGCTTCGGAACAAAAATCATAAAGACCGGCCAAAAAATACAAGTGGACGGCAACCAAGGCATGGTCAGGATACTTCGATGAAAAATAATCGTCGGCTGTTATTGATCTATCTGAGCAGCCACTGATGAAAAAATACCGCTAAAATCCAAACTGCAAAACCTGCTCAAAGCACAATCCACAAAGGCAGTTGCTTCTGGAAACACATCAACTCCACAAAAAAGAAATAATATTCGGCACTATGCCCTCCGTAATTACTCATTCGCCGATTGAGCGTTTTTGTCCGCGCCCTGTTCAACAAGACGGCCCGTATTATCAGCAATACGAAACAGGACAATAATTACTTCCAGCCAAATTCGGGCCAGCAGGACATAAACAAAGAAAGCAATTGGTGCTAATATAATCGCGAGTAATGCCTCTGCCACACCAGATGAAATACCACCAATAAGCAACAATAATGCCCCTATCCCCGATGCAATTATAGCTATAATAAAAATTAGTTTTATGACCCTTGTTGTAACAAACTCAGTAAAAGAAAGATCAAAAAGACTCGCAAAAAAACCTTTGTATTCCATTGTGTTTCTCCTTTCAATACGATCATTTCTGATTTTATAAATAGGTTCTAATTATGAATTATGACCAACACAATTGTCAAGAGTAAAATGCTCTATAGTGAAACGATTTCGTAAAGACAGACAAGATTGTCACTATTTTACAGACTTCCTGTTTTCCCGGCAGAATTTTCCCATCAACTCCATTGCCTTGTTCAGCTTTTCGGCGGAACCGTCCATTTTTGCAAAGGCATCGACCAGATCCAGCAACTCAGGATCCGGCTCGACCGTTCCGTAATGATGCGCCACATTAACAATTCCGGCATCGAGGCCGTATTCTATCGCTTTAGCGACATAGGCCCGGCAGACACCAATCTTTCGGCCTGGTAAATCGCGCACGCTGTTACTGACACCGAGAGAGCAATGTACACCTTTCATTTTCGGATCGCTTTTAATCTTCTTTATTGTCTCGAACGCCCGGTAAGTATAGCCTGGGACATTAGGTTCCATCGGCATATCTATCGCAAGCGGAAACACTGTGCTGTCAAAAAATATCTCGCCTGTTTTGAAACCATATTCGCCGACTGCTTTTTCAAATAACTGTTTCGCTAAGGTATATAATTCATCCACCGAGTGCGAGCCGCCTGGTCCTGTGGCAGCCTCTTCGCTTACCAGGAGTCCTATGAAGGCAAAATCATAATCCTTTTTCAGCGGCAATATTTCATCAGCCGTATAAACTTTTACTGAATTTATAAGCGGCTGCCTTACTTGCTTATCGATAGCATACCATTGCTTTAGGCCGGCTTTCAAAACATCGTTGTTACTGCTGTCAATACAAACAGGGACACCGCCGCCCCACCTTTGGATTAGCCTGACATAGTCCACCATCATCTCCACAGTCACCTGCGGCTCGTTTTCGCCAAAGGCATCGAGATTGACCGCTATATAATCGGCACCATCGGATGCCTGTGATTCAATCAGAGCTTTAATATAACTCAATGGCCCGCTGTCCTCAGAATAGGCATTGGGGACAATCTCGCTCAATTGCTTCATAATCTTTCCGGTCTTCGGAATAGAAGCGTGGATTGATTCTCCAATACTAATAAGGGGGTTTTTCATGGTGTGGTCTTTCCCAAAGAGATAATTCAAAATCGAAGCAGTATGCTCCAGAGCATGGTTACGGGGTTTATTTATCGTGGCTCGAAGCTTCTCTATGCCGCCGTCCTCCGCCGCTGCTGCCTCGTAAATCAGGTCGCCGATACAAACACGATCGAGATTATTGCCGCACCGGCCATCCACGGTCGAGTCGCCGCATGGCACGTTGTCCATCGCTTTTTCGCAGCCGCCAACCGTACAAAGGCCAAAATTCTCCGGAAGGTAACAATCGCCACACTCCTCGCAATCGAAAAGAAGATACTTCATGGATTTTTCTGAAGCGTTAAACAAACTGTAAAAAGGGCCTTTTCCCTTCTGCGTTCCCAGAAACGCCATCGTTTTCCTGAACGCGTAAAATCCTCGATAATCCGGATCCAAAATCGCCCGATGGAAGAAATTGAAGAATTTCTGCTTAAACCTCTTTTTTGGCCTGGAAAGTCGCGTTTTCGTGCCGGCCTGGTCGTAAAGATAGAACGCCGAATCTTCCGCCGGTTTCGCCGGCCAGTAGAGATTGTCTTTGTACTTTTCCCAGTCCGTGCCAATTTCGGCAGCCCTTTCGAGGATTCTCATAAATATTTTATAATCCTGAACGCCGCCTATATCGACTCCGGCGGCACCAAGGGATCGATACATGGCGACCTGCTGAGCCGCTCGCTCAAGATGATCGTCAACGTTCTCGGAATACAGTTTCGCCAAAAACTCATCACTGACAAAACAGCCGGGAAGTTTGATATCATGCATGAGTCGGGGTGCGGGTGTTATCGTGCTTAGAAAATAAACGTTACCGAAAACCGGGACATCAAGTTCGTGCTCATCCATATACCTGAAAAGTTCGAGCGATTTCCTCCAGTCCCAACCGACCTGAGTAATCAAAAATTTGGCACCACAGGCAATCTTTTTACCCATTTTATAATATTGCTGCATCTGTGAGCCTTCGGTGTACTTGAAAGGTGAGACGGCGGCACCCGGAAAGAACTGGTGCACTTTTTCCAACGCATCCGGCCGTGCCCTGTTATAGGATTCGTTGTTCATACTTCCGACTAACCGCAACAGACCGATTGAATCCAGTTCGAAGACACCTTTCGCTTTGAGAGGCTTATCCCCCGTCATGGCAAGGATGTTATCCAAACCGGCATTTCGATATCCGGCAAGTAAACTCATTATTCCGTCAGTATTGAAATCCTTACAGGTCACGTGCGGCAGAACACTTAACTGTCCTAATAAATCTTCTGACTCAAGCCGATTGATAACATCGGACGGCCGAATGTTCGCTACGCCGCCGGGACTTTGTGGCAAGGTAATACCAACAAAATCAAAGTCCTGAGGTATCACAGAGCTATTGTCTGAAATATGGGACACGAGGAACTTTTCTATGGGGTCGTAATTAAAACCTGGTCCACCCGTTAATTCCGCATATACAAGGAAGTTTGACCTATCCTGCAATTTCTCCTTAAGCTTATTGTTTTTCATCGCTGATCACTTTACACATATGGATACTCTCTACTGCATAACCGTTTAAAAAAACATTGGAGAAACAAGATAACAAATATTCAAACCTCCTGCTATTCTATTCATTACCTTCATTGACAAATACTTACAAAACGTAGAATCCGTTGTCATACTGACTTGGTGCTAAAACAGCCACTGGTATGTGCCTAAGAAAATACGAATTTATTGTGGATAATTTGTTGATAACTAATCGAAACTGCCCGAAAAGTTCCTTTTCCACATTACAGATAAATTACAAATCAAAAAATCATCTGTTTGTATGATTCCTCCTTGAATCCAACCGACGATTAATTAAGACATAAAGCCTTATTATGACAGAGATTACATGAATCAAACAAACCGGATCAAAAATGTACCTTTATCTACCCATATGCAGACTAAAAAATTACCCAAATTAACAATATTTAAAAAATTCTTATATAAATATTTCCTTTAGTGGATAATTGGTGAACAACATCCCGAAAGATACGATAGAAAAACTGATTCTCAAGGGCTCGAAATATCCTTATGAGCAGTGATTTTTGCCTTCATAACCTGGCAAGCTGCCGTAGGATCTTTGGCTTTTGTTACAGCTGAACAAACAGCAATACTCTCAGCACCTGCACTTAGCACCTTCTCGACATTATCCGTTGTTATTCCACCAATAGCAACATGACAAACGCCGGTATCAATCAGGGTCCGCTTGGCCTGCCTGATATACTCCAGTCCGACCGGCTCAGTTGTTGGTTTCGTCTCCGTAGCAAAAACAGGGCCAAGGCCTACATAAGTAGGATGCTCGTTGCAGGCAGCACGCAGTTGACCCGGCGAGTGTGTACTTTTGCCTATCACCAGCGGTGTCAACTGGAGCCCTCGAACGCAATCCACAGGTAAATCATTCTGACCAAGATGAACGCCATCAGCACCTGAGGCAATTGCAATGTCAACGCGGTCGTTAATGACACTAAGAACGCCTTCATCTTTATTAATCTGTACAAACTCATTGGTAGTGGCAAATAATTTGTCGTCCTTCATTGTCTTGGCACGTAGTTGTATACAATCGGCGCCGCCCGCCGCACATTTGTATGTTAAGGAAATAATCTCTGCCGGCAGATCGCTGGTAATTACAATATAAAGTGAAACTTTCCTGAATTTTTCAGTGGGCTCACCAAAAATAAATATGTCTTTTTCAAGTATATAAGCATCGTACCGCAGCCGTTCAATTACCTCCGCCACAGATTTATTTTGTGCCTGCGTCATCTCAGTAAGTGTACGTAACGCCTCTGTAAGTCGTTTACAACCAGCTGTTAAACATTCTTTTAGATCGCCGCGTGAGAGCTGGTGATTAACTTTTTGACCAACGCCTACGTCGTTAAGAGTGTCTCTGCTTGTAAGCAGTCGGCTGGAATCCAGCTGACCAACCGCCTGAGAAAGTTTATGCCGAAGTTCTTTGGCGCGTTTGCTTAACCACGTCGAATTCAAGGCAAACCTGCAGAATTCCTCTATAACACGAATTGCTTCTCGTGCTCGATTAAAATTAGCATCGATTATCCTGTAAGCTGCCCGTTCCATGACTTAGCAGATTATATGAAGCAATTGTAATATTGAGTAGATAAATTTTCATGAAGCACAATGCCCAATCTACACAAGCTCTCTGTAAGTTTACTCTGACTTTTATCGGTCCAATTTGAAGAAGTGTAAAAAAACGGAGCCGTCCTCCTCCGGTACGACCCCGCCGAAGACATTTTATTATTAGCAAAACAAACCCTGCCACGCTTCATTGGCGTTCAAAGCTTATTTCGAATTCTTCAAAAACCGGGCGGACACCTCCTCCTCCAGAACGTGTTTAGGCCGTCCGCCCAATATATCTACACGCTAAGAATAAACAAATCTAAAATGCAAGGAATATGCCAATAAAAGGGTAGAAGAAGCAACTCTATCCTGGAGTAGCGTGTATCTTTTTGATTAGAAATGACTTATGTACACAAATACGATCATGATAACAAAAGTATATAAATAACATATTTTAACAGCGTGTTGTTTTTTTCCAACACCACAAGTTCCTATTTATCCTCTATTTACATATCCTTGATAAAATATCTTTATATTATCGTGCAATTCTACTAATGTTTATAAAAAGCAACGGGTGGGTAAAAAAATGAACGTAAAAATATCTATTTAAATGCCACAAATAGTAAACTGCAGATTTCAATATAAGTGCATTTGTGATGTTTTCTTAATTCGCTTCTTCTTCGTATTTCGCTGAAGATACCCTGTGCGTCCAGCGACAAAGCCAATTATCAAAGACTTTTTTCTTCCCGTTTCGCTCTTGGTTAAGTTGAAAAATGGTGTTTTTACGCCATGTAGTAATATCCTCAGCCACTTTTTGAGCCTGTAGCTCAGACACTTCCAATCTGATTTGTTCGCGCTTATCGATGTCTAAGTTATAGACAAAAGTTGTTTTATGCATAGGATCATATATATACTTGCGGTTATCTTGAATATAACCTGCGGGCCCCTCCTGCATCCAACCAGAAAAATAGACCCTACGATCCTCTGAAATAGGCTTTAGTGCATCTATACCATCGAAGCCTACCTTTTCTACGTTAAAGCCCATCATGGCAAGCAACGTGGGAGTCAAATCAACAGAGCTAACCGGACCTGTGACTGTGCTTGCTGGCTCCAATAAAAAAGGCGCTCTCAGACAGAAAGGGACACGCAAGACCTCATCGAAAGCTATTCGCTCGTGACCTAATTGTCCGTGCTCGCCAAATGCCTCACCATGATCCCCAATCACACAAAAAATTGTCTTATCTGACAGGTTTAGGTTTGTCAGCTCAACATCTAATGCTGCTAAGAATGTATCGGTATAAGAAATAGCCTGACGATAACAATCAATTTTCTCTTTAGCCGGCGTACCAAACCACTCCGGGACTTCATACGGATCATGTGTCACCGAGCATAAAATGGTGATAAAAAAAGGACGGCCGTCGGATTTTATCCACTCTGAGATAGGCTTCAGCATTGAGAACTCATCGCTGCCCAGATAACCAACGAAGCAATTTGGATCATTTAAATCGTCCCTGGACCAGAATTTTTGAAAGCCTAAGTTGTAAACTAAGCCCGGACGACACTCGAAGTCACCCTTCGCAGATTGGAAAAATGCCGTTTTATAACCCATTTTATCGCTGAGAATTGTAGCCAGACTTGCATAGTGTTTATCAATAGGAACTGCTTCGGCGATATCCTGAGAAGCCGACGGGAAACTTCCCGTTAGCAATGTAAATAATGCTTTTGTTGTATGTGTCAATAATGATCGGGTATTTGTAAACTCAACGCCCTGATCTGCTAACCCTTTAAGGCACGGAGTTAAATCCTCCGGGTCGTCTGCCAACGAAGTGTACTGGTATTGAACGCCTTCTAATACAACTATTACTATATTATGATTTATCTGTGTACATGTAGTTTCAATCTTTAGCTGGTCCCGTAACGGTATCTTGCGTTCTGGATTAGGAACTGGGATGTAATCTCGTATCACAAGACTCGTCACAGCTTTTAGTTGAGCATTGTATCGCAAATCCACCGAAGCAGCCTGTGGCGATCGACGCCGAACAAGGGAAAAACGAATAGTAACTACAGTTAAAATAACAACGGCGCAGGTTATGGCTCTGATGATAAAACGTCTTCGGTTGTAATTCGGATACTTCGGCTTTGCTAAGACATAAAAAAAGAAAGCAAGAGCTATAGCTGAAGGGCCCAGCAACATTACCGCCGCACGAGGCATCTTCGCCAGATTCACGCCTATGATACAAAGCGTATTCAACGGCGCACGAAACAAAGGTAGAAGGACACGGGGCAGTATTTGCGTACCGGTCCTGATAAGCCAACCAGCATTCATCACCGACCATGTACATATAAGAGCAGCGATGATGACTGCAGTTCTTATAATCCATTTTCTGGGCCAACGATAACAAAGAAGAGCCAAGATCAACTCGATGACTAAAAGAAATGAAATATCAGACAGTATCCAACCTTTGTATTCACCAACAAGATTATATCGTAGGGCGTGATACAACTTAACAAACAAAGTACAAATCAAAGCGGAAATAATAAGAACGCTATATGCTCGTTCTATAAGAAAACTAAAGACAGAAGGCCCGCCTTGTTTCTGTTTCATTTTATGACAATATTGTATTGGCTTTGGATTCATAGTTCGTAAAGATACTATAAGCCTCTGCAAATGGCAAGTTGGTTTAGAGACTGTTCTAAAGTTGAGGATAATATATTGATATAACACAATTAGTTTTCATCCTATTTTATAAAAATATAGTTTAAATATTAGTATTATTATTCTTATACACGGTTAGGTTGTTACATTCAGATTGGGGAGAAAATATAGCTATCCAAATAACAACGACTTAGATTAAAAACAACACAAAGGATTGCTTGTGGAAAAACTGTTATAATGTCTTTGAGGAATTTTAGCTTGAGACAATATAGAGCAATAATGGGGATTGACATGTGATGATTCTGTCTTTTTTTAACATGGTTATTAACGGGTTTTCGACATAAGAGAAAAAAATAATATTTTTAAAATTTTACCCATATAATACATTGACACATTAGTTCATTAGGCAATAATACACATATTAACAATAACACAATTTATGATGAAGACAGAAATGTCTCTGGAAGTTGAACTTGGTTTAAGAAATCCTGTTACTTTATTGGCGCACGAGGCTCTTCTTAGTACATACTTTACATCCTCATGCCTGAGAAAAAAGGTAGGTCAATTTTTACAACCCTTTGGCCTGACAGATGTCCAGTTTAACCTGATGATGCTCTTACAACATCAAAGCAGCCCGGGCGAAGGACTGGCACAGGCACAACTAAGTGACATGATGCTTGTCAATCGAGCAAACATTACCTCGCTGATAGATCGTATGGAGAAGGCTGGCCTCGTTGCTCGAACGTCGGCACCTTCTGACCGTAGGTATAACATAATAATACTAACATCTCACGGCAAAAAGTTACTGTCGCGTATCGAGCCGCTATATGCAAAAGAAGTGCAGAGGATAATGAACATCCTTTTGTGCACTGAGCAAAAGCGGCTTATTGGAATGCTGGAAAAAATCAGATCGAATATTTCAGAGTATGCACCAACCAAAAAATAAGGATTTGCGGGGACGAAGCGGGGTACATATGGATAAACCGGAAAAAAAGCGTGAAAATTCAGAAACGGATCTTTATGTAGGCTTTGATATCGGCAGCAGTTTTGTCTACTACGTGGTTCTCGATAGTAACAGGCAGATAAAATATGCACCCGAGCCGATAATGCACTTTGCGAATCCGATCGGTGCTGTGCGGGAGGCATGGGATAATATTATTGCTAATTGTGGCACTGAAAGAATCCGTAATACTGCGTTCACCGGAAGCGGTGCGGAGTCTTTTCCCGAAGTAATGGAAGGTATTACTTATGTGTTTGACAGCGTAGCAATCCCGAAAGGGGCCGAAATCGTAATGCCTCAGGCGAGTTACATATTCCACATTGGGGCAAAAGATCCGCATTTTTTCCATTTGAAGCAAATTAAAGGCAAAAGAATTATCCAGGAATGGAGAACAGGCACTAAGTGCGGCGGCGGTTCAGGGACATTAATAGAAAAGCAGTGCAGAAGGCTGTTCGAAGGCCAGGTGACAAATCCTGAATTGGAAGATACTGCTTTGGCTGAGGATGACAGGCAGAAGGAAGTAATAAGGTGTAAAAACAGAAGAAAGTTACAGATCAGACTGGAGGAGATGTTCAATCGGGCACAGGAAGAGGCGGAACAATCCACCGAGCCGTGCGAGTTTCTGGCAAGGTGCGGAGTTGTAATTCAATCTGACCTGATCCATAAGCAGAATGAAGGCACAAGAAGAGAGGACAATCTGGCGGGACTATTCAGAACTGTTGCGAGAAATTACAGGATTGATGTTCTTGGGGCACGGCAGTTTACTGCCGACGAAAAAAAACAAGTCGCTATAGTGACCGGGGGTGTTTTTGGTAATGACCTGATAAAGCGAAATTTACAGGAGTTCCTTGGAATCGATATAGACAGGCCGAGATACTACCAAAGTATTGCAGCGATTGGTGCGGCTTTAAAAGGGATTGAGGATGATAACCAGGTAGTTTTCAATATCAAGCAACTCGAAAAGATTGCGGCACACGGAAGACAAAAAAGGCAGTTTGCTTCTGCCCTCTCGGAATCTCTGCCTAAAGTACACGAAGAAAGCCAGAACCTTGCTCCGGAAATTGAAGAGCATATGAACGTCATATTGGGAATAGACGGAGGCAGTACGACAACAAAAGGGGCCTTGGTTGAATTAAAAACAGGGAAACTTATCGACAAATTATACATCAAAACTTATGGCAGTCCTGAAGAATCTTTAAAGCGTGTTTTAAGATACCTGGGAAGGCATAGAGATAAAGTGACAGTAAGAGGGGTCGGCGCGACAGGCTCTGCAAGAAAACTTTATGAGAAAATTCTGGTCAGCAAGAAAAAGACCAAAGAATTAGAAAAAAAGCAAATAGAAATTACCGATAGAGTGACCGATGAAATAACCTGTCACGCCCTTGGTGTCAAGCATTACAACTCTGAGATTGATACAATATTTGAAATCGGCGGCCAGGATATGAAGTTTACCAGTTTTGCCAAAGACGGCACGGTAAAAGAAGCGAAAATGAATTACAGTTGTCAGGCAGGCTCAGGCCAGACCCTTGAGAATATGGCTGATGTTATCAACCTGAGCGTCGAGGATTCTTTGCAGGATGCTGCGCTTCGAGCCGGGAGAATCCCGATAATCGATTCGACATGCGGCGTTTTTATGGAAATGGATGAGAACAGGCTCATCGCGGAAGGTTTCAGCAAGGACGAGATTGCCGCTGCGATTATAAGGGGGACTGCGGCGAGCTACTATTATAAATTTGTAGGAGGCTCTCAGCACGCAGGACAAAAATGTTCCGCGCAGGGCGGCCCCCCTTTGGGTAAGGCATTTCTTGCCGCACTTGCTCAGGTGACCGACAAAGAAATAGAAGCTTACCCGCATAGAGAGATGTTTGGCGCCTGGGGACAGGCTCTTGACATCATTGATAACATCAACGAGCTGGAACTACAGGGAAAAAGTTACGATTCTGCCTTCAGAGGCTGGGACCTGGTCGATATGCCTTTTGAGAAACGCAGGATTTCCTGCAAAGAATTGTTTCGAGATAAAACTTGCGGCATGAGGGATTGCCAGCTTGAAGTGTTCTATATTGAGGATGATGAAATCATAACCGGAGGTTTCTGCCCGAGAGGAAATTCGGAAACATCCGGAAAATCCAAGACCAACTACGTGGAAAAGTATCATAAGATATATAATAAGCATTTTAAAAAACAGGGAGCTTTGCTGGAAGAGTTGGACGGCAAGCAAGCAACTCAGAAAAAGGCTCCGACGGTTGGTATCAAAAGAAGCACCGCGACACTTGGCGAGAAAGGGATCTGGAGTGCCGCTTTGTTTAGAAAGCTGGGATTTTGTCCGGTTGTCTCACCGAAAACGACTAAGGATATCGCCAAAATAGGCGTGGACAACTCAAGGACAGAATTCTGTATAGCCAGGAAGCTGGCGACGGGCCACGCGGCAATTTTGAATGAGAATCAGGCAGTAGAATATCTGTTTAATCCAAGTTTCATTGAACTGAGAACAGAAGAACCTCCGGATTTGAAGTATTGTATTTACACGGAGTCGGAAGGATATGTGTTAAATGACGTTCTGTCTCTTGATAAAAGCAAACAAATGAATCCAATTTTGCATTTTGCAGACACCGAGCTTCTTGTCCGTGCATTTAGACAGGAATTTAACAGATTAGGATTCAGCTTTACAGATAAGCAGTTAAGAGAAGCTACTCAATATGCGGATGAGGCGGAAAAACAGTTTAGAGCAGAACTTCACAGGGAAGGCGACAAATTCCTGTCGAGAGTCGAAACCGGCAATGAAAAAGCCTATGTCGGTCTTGGTAGAGATTATGTTTTGCTCGATCCCGAAGCCAGTTCCAACTCGGGAGTTATGTTTTCGCAGGTAAGAGGCCTGGATTACATACCGCAGGTTTTCCTTGAGCATAAATTCACCGATATCTCGCTTGACGGCATCGTGGAAAATGAGTTCTGGGTTCAGAGCGTCAAGATATTAAAAGCCAATCTCTTCGTCGCCGGTCATCCGAATCTTTTCGCAATTCGAATGATGAATTTTGCCTGTGGGCCGGATAGCCTCAAGGTTTATCAGGAAGAAAAGATTCAACAGGCGGCAGACAAACCTATACTCGTCTTGCTGACGGATGCACAGACCAACAATGCTCCTTTTGTCACCAGGACGGAAGCCCATGAGAGGGTTGTAAATCAAAGCCAGCCGAAGAAAATAAGATTTGAACGACTCAAACGGCGTGCACGAGAAGACTCCGGAGGAAGAACCTGGCTGATTCCTTATATGGGGGATGCGAGTTTTGTTGCAGCGGCAGGCCTGAGGCATTTTGGTATTAACAGTCAAGTATTACCGACAAACACACAGAGAGGGTATGAGCTGGCTCGCAAGCATATTTATACGGAAGTCTGCCATCCACTCAAGGGAGTGGTAGGTGATGCGCTTGCTTTTCTTACCGAAGAAATTGAGAGAAAAGATAGACCATATGTTGAAAATAACTATCTTGTTATGCTCCCCACAACAAGCGGGCCCTGCAGGTTCGGAAAGTATACAGAGCTGGTCAGAGAATTTCTGGACAGGGAATCTCTGGAAAAGATCCCGGTCGCAGGTCCCTCCTCGGAAAGCGATTATACGGATATACCATTTCCAAAAAGATTTGCTTCTTCGGATAAAAAGAAGATGCAGCGAATGTTATTTAAAGGAATAAACTCATCCGATTTGCTGGGAGACATAATCTTAAGGTTCCGCCCGTATGTGGAAGATAAAAATGAAGTTAGAAAAGTAATGGCTGAACGCTTGAGCGGGCTGGAGGCCGTGGTACAAAATGGGGCGAAAACGACGGACCTGGTACAGTGGGGAAAAGAAACTGTGTCCCGGTTCAAAGCACTTCATTTAAAAAATCATGAGAGATTCCCCCTTGTGCTCTACATCGGGGAGATATATATGAGACAGCATGATCTCTATACGAACTATGTCATTGAACAATTGGAAGAGCAGGGTTTGGAGGCTATACGAGATCCTGTTACGGACTGGCTGGATTATGTCAACAAGGTCAGCAAGAGAAATTCAAAAAGGGATTTGAAGCTGGGAATCAAGGCTTTTGATATAAGTAAAACTGTCAGAGATTCAAGGAAATATTTCAATTCTCTCGTCAAGGGGAAATATATGTCTTCTATCGAGCAGACACTCGCCGAACCGTTTCACGAAGTCCTTGATGGCAGGCATGTCCTTCCGAAACCGATGGAGATGATCGGGACATTGGAAAAAAATCATGAATTTCACGGCAATATCGAAGGTGAATCTCCTTTGAGTACCGGAATTGCGTATCATTTCATGCATGATTTAATCAGGCCCAGGGGCGATGCTTATATTTCGGGAATTTTCCATGTAGGTCCTTTCACCTGTATGCAGGAAGGCGTTGCGACGGCGAAAATCGAAGCGATGGCAAAAGAATTGAGAAAGAAACGGCAGGATTTGGTGTTCCCGATTATCCATGCCTTTTTCGGCGATTCGGCCAGTACGAATCTCGATTCGGAAATTGCCGTGTTTGTCGAGCAGTGTTATCAGAAAAGAGATATGCTCCGGGAAAAATACGGGCAGTTGAGTTCACAGTCGGACGCTCCTCGAAAGATAGAGATAAAATCGGTTCCCACCCCAACATACAGCAAAGAACATCTAACAGGGATAAAAGAGTGACGAAGTATATTTGTGCGTACAAAAACTAAAAAGATGTGATCCTGTTATCCCCTTGTGAAAAAAAAAGATTAAATTTTATGACGCCTCTGTGGCGAGCACGTGGAGGCGATTATAATACATTCGCCTCCGAGCATCTGGCTTTCATAGTTTCTTAATTCTCCCTTACACCCTTTAGGGCACTCGGACACCGATAGGTAGCGGCCCATACCTATAACGCAGTTGCACTATCTTACTTCTATCCTCCTATCACCCAAAAGGCAGGGCCGTTTGACCAGGTTTTTCCTGGATCAAACCAGCCCATCATGCGGCTTTGATCCCTCTCAAAACTGATAGTTCACAGAGAAAGCAAGAGAGGCCGGCATGACGCTGAATTCGGACATACGAAAATAATAGTTACGCTTGGATAGCGTGTTATCGAACAGCGACGCAAGGTTGTATCCGTCTACGCGAAACGTCAGGCGTTTGGATGGGCGGTATTGCAAACCCAGGTTGATAAACAGATTCGGGCCGTAAGGATCCGAATATCCCGGGTCGCTAAGCGGCACCGCAGAGGGTGGGCTCGACAAGGTGGCGGCGTAGTCAGCATAATCTTTCGCTCCGGGGAATCCGGAGTAGTAAACCATAGAGGAGCTGGCGCTCCATTCTTTGTCGAAGTCATGCACGACGGCCAGCTTCGTGATAAATGGAGACCATTCAGCCAGATCATCCCCATATCCGTAAGGATGGGCCGATACCGTTTGACCGGCCTGTGGCAAGGTGTCGGGTAGATGAGAATCCACGAGTTTCGAGACTCCTTGTGAAAGCGTGAAGCGTGTGCTTCCGCTGGTGTATGTAATCAGAAGCTCTCCACCGGCAATCTGAAAGTCGCCGATAGATGAGGAGTAGTACCACATGGGAATCCAGCCAATCGCTTCATAATCCTCATAGAATCCGCTGCCGCCCACACGCCAGTGATCTGTCAATTTACGTTCGTACGAAATCTCATAGGAACGAAGCGTTTCAGGATCCGGTTTGCTCCTCTGACGCTCCCATTGTGACCACAGCTCTTCATCGCATCCTCGACGAACCGACTGGCCTGCGATGATCTTGAATGTGTCCCGCTCGGTTGGTGTGAAAACCAGTGAGCCGCGTGGCGACATCAACCAGTCAGAGAAGGTGTGTTTGTCGGTGCGGAAGCTCAAAAAAGCGGTCCAAAGCTTGTCGATTTTCCACTGATGTTCGGCCAGGAAAGAAACTGTGTCGGTTTGCCATTCACGGTCCGTCACGACGGGCGCGCGGTCCAACGCATACGAAAACGGTGGTTCGTCAAACCATTCATGGGAATAGTCTGCGCCGAATGCAAGTGAATGCGCGTCATTCGGAGTCCACATCAGAATTGCCCGACTGAACCATTCGGTCTCGCGCCCATGTTGGACAACCTGTGGTGAAGTTCCCATCAGATGATTCTTATAGAACCAAATGTCGAAGCTCTGCACCAGCTCCAGATTCCATTGCTCGGACAGGTCCTTCTTGAAACAGCCAGTGGTCGTGATCTGACGATTCTCAAACTCGCGTCCACGTGTCCATTCATCCAGCGAAACGTTTGCCGGTCGCACTGTTGTGTAAATCTCCCGCATGGGGCGGTCCTGGCTGCCATCCTGCACAAAACGAGCCCAGAACTCGAACGACCCGTTCATATAGTTGACATGCACCTTGTGCCAGAGTGAGTCGAATCCCGCCTGGTGGAGTTCTGCCATCGGACCCTTATACGGTTCCCCGGCAACATTTGGGGGCAGGCCGTTAGTGGCGGAGTAGGACCGTCCAATGTAGTAGTCGGAATCTATCCCCAGCATGTCAACCAGCCCATAGTACAAGAATAGCCCGGACGTGTCGCTGAATTTCGTTCCGTATCTCATCTCCATCGCGGAATATTGATCCACCACTCCCTGTCGTGCTTTGAAGTTGAAACCCTGGAACGTTAGCCCATTGTAAGTTTCAACGTCTATCACGCCGGCTAGCGCGCCAGCGCCGTGGGTGGCGGACGCCGGGCCGCGCACAACACTCACGGAGCGGATATCCCCAAACAGCGGCAGGGCTCGCTCATTGTCCGCGCCCACCAACGTCCGGTTGTTCATCGTGCGTCCGTTGACCTGATACAGGTATTTATCCTCTCTGTCACTGATGATTCCTCGAAATCCAAGATGTGGTTGAAGGTGGTGGTGAAGGATGAATTGGCTGTTGGGAACATAAATCTCAAGCAAATGATTTAAATCTCTGGCCCCCGACTGCTCGATGTCCTTGACGTCAAGCACTGTCATGGCCACCGGAACCTGACGGGGATTCATCTTAGTTAAGCCGGCGGCACTTTTAATCTCGATCGTCATCAACTCCTCGATGGACATGTCAAAAAGGTCTGTTTGATCGTCCGATATCGGAGCGTCTTTAGTAGCTGTGCTTAATTCATTTGCGAATACATTCGCGCTGGATGCAAACACAAACAGCAACACCAGTAAAATTATAAACTGAAAAGGTTTTATTGCGGTGTACATGCTTTTTTTATCCATTACAATCTGCCCCCAATAAATAAAGACCTCAATCGCCAGTTTTTAACAGGCACAATGATTGAATATCGACAGGATCCAGTAGTTCTTATTAAAAAAACGAAGGATAAAAAGACAAAAGAAAAGAAAAAACGGCATATCAGCATTGATAATTTGTTAAATCTTCTCGGATTGCTTTTATGGAATTGTGAGATGACCTGGTGATGTGATATAAAAAACAAGGTAATTACTTTTAACGATTAGCCCTGGCTTCTGTTAACAACCCCAAGTGCCGATAGACGAGGAGTAGTACCACGTGGGAATCCAGCCAATCGCTTCATAATCCTCATAGAATCCGCTGCCGCCAATCCGCAAATGCTTGTACATCCGTCCGCCACCGGCTTTATCTCGCCAGATATGCTGGTAAATCCGTTCATGGCTGACCGATGGTCCATGCCAGTCGGTCTCAAGCTTCATGCGTTCAGCGATCTGCTCGGGCGAATGCTCCTGACGGAGTTTGCATTCAATATAGTCAATTGTCTCCGAGGTCATTTTAACCGCTTTACGAGCCGTAAACCGCCGATGTAAAGTCTTTTGCTGGGCCTGCTTTGGGCGATAGCCCCGCAGGCCGGTATTGCGGACCAATTCCCGACTAATTGTGCTGGGATGCACACCCAGTCGGAAGGCAATCTCGTTTTGTTTTTTTCCTGCTTGCTTCATCGCATAAATCTCGATACGATCTTCTTCGGTGAGTTGTCTGTACTCTCTCATAAGTGTTCCTTAACTGAGGTAACCAAA
>CAZFOQ010000049.1:0-27066 GCA_964520535.1 uncultured Pirellulales bacterium
TGGGATTTTGATGTAACGAGATGGTCATTATATCCGAGCGGTCGTAAAAGGCATAAACCACGCCATCTCCGTGATGGACATCCACATCGAGATAAAGAACTTTTTTGCTCTGCTCGGCCAGTATGATACAGGCCAGGGCCACATCATTGATATAACAAAAGCCCGCAGCTTTCTCCGGGCCTGCGTGATGATATCCGCCGGACGGATTGAAAGCAACATCGGCCTTGCTTTGGACAAGCAAATCGGCACCGACAAGAGTGGCACCGGTGGCGAGAACCGCATATTCGTATAATCCCTTGAAGACAGGACAATCCTGCGAGCCTATTCCCATACTCAATGCTTCAATGTCCCATTGACCCTTCGAGGCAGTTTTTAATGCGTGCAGATATCGAGCTGAGTGGAACTTTTTTAAGACGACCCTCTCGGCAGGTACAGGTGCTACTACGCCCCGAACCGAATCGGTTCGGGTCAGGCCCATAGAGTTAATAATCTCCCGAACTCGTTTGGCCCGGATTGTATTAAAAGGATGCTCCGGCGGATATTCGTACTTTTCAAGCTCCGACGAATAAAGAAAAATTGCTCTCCTACCTTTCAAAGTTAATCCTCTAAATTTGTGACCAGTTGTGCTAATTCTGCAGATTTATTTTGGTTCATTTTAAATGACTATCTAACCATAAATAGGCCTGTTGTCTAACTTTTGGAGGGAAAGCATGATTGCCTCCACCTTCGTCAAGATAGATGGCCTTAAGATTTTCACTTGTGCTTAACTGACTATAACGCCGTTTTGCATAATCTTCGATGTCTTTTGTTTCAGCAACATGTTGACTGCTATAATTTCTTTCCGGCTCCAGAATGTCCAATAGCACCAATTTTATTCTTATCTACATAATCAAGAGAATATAAAACATCCGTTGTTCGTACTAACAAACATTTTATATAACACGTATTTTATTCTCCCTGTTTTGTCAGATCGTAAGAAATATTATAAACTTCGCCGTCGAATTCGGTATTGACCCTGTAGCCGGAGTTGTGAAAAATCGCCAACATCGGTTTATTGTTCGGCAAGACCTTCGCATAGAATCTTTTTACGCCGCGAAGCTTGGCGATTTGTGTAATATAATCCAGCAGAAAAGTTCCCATCCCTTTGCTTTGCCATTCATCCTGAACAAGAAAAGCAACTTCGGCAGATTGGGTATTGAGATCGAGAAAATACTGAGCGATAGCAACGATTTCCTCCTCAGAAATCCCGGGAACAACGGCGATGATTGCCAGATCCTTCCTGTAATCAATGTTGGCCAATTGTTGAACGTCACTATGTGGAAAGACCATTGTCCCGGCCATGTAGCGCGTCTGAACGGATTTTTCACTCAACGAATACAGCATTTCCGAAAGTGCCGGCTCATCGGTCGGCTTGATCGGCCTGAAGAATATTTCCGTCCCATCCCGCAGCGTGTTGTAGTGTTCTAATTCCTCCGGATAATCAACCTGGTCCCAGGCTAATTCGATCTGGTCCTGATAAATATATTTTTGAGTCTTGGCGGCCTGAATGAAGTCATTTCTGAATTTCGGATGTGCAATATTGATCAGTGCCAGGACTCTCTCTCTTATGGTCTTACCATGCAGATAGGCTATGCCGTATTCGGTCACGACATAATGTACGTCCCCGCGCGTTGTCACGACTCCTGCACCTTCGGCCAGATGCGATACAATCCTGCTGACTTTTCCGTCCTTAGCGGTGGATGGCATCGCGATGATGGCCTTGCCGCCCCTGCTTCTGGCTGCACCGCGAATAAAATCGACCTGACCGCCGATACCACTGTAGAACCTGTAACCTAACGAATCCGCACAAACTTGCCCGGTCAAATCAACTTCCAGCCCGACATTAATCGCCACCATTTTTTCCTGCTGGCTGATGATACTGACATCGTTTACATATTCTGTCGGATGAAACTCGAAGAAGGGATTATCATTGATATAGTCATATAGCCGCTGCGAGCCCATGCAGAAGCTCGCGACGATTTTGCCGTGGTCAAAAGATTTTTTGGCACACGTAATCGCCCCACAATCAACCAGGTCGATAATCCAGTCGCTGAACATCTCCGTATGAATCCCAAGGTCTTTCTTGCATGCAAGGTATTCGACAAGAGCCTGCGGAACATTTCCGATGCCGCATTCTATTGTACTGCCGTCTTCGACAAGCCTTGCGACATTCTGCCCAATTTGGCGCAGCACTTCATCCGGTTCCGGCACAGGTAGCTCGATGAGGTTCTCATCGTGTGGAACCAGCACATCAATATTATTGACGTGAAGAAAGCTGTTGCCATATGTTCGCGGCATGAGACTGTTCACTTGGGCAATCACGTACCTGGCGTTAGCAGCGGCGGATTTTACAATATCCACGGAAACACCAAGACTGCACAAACCGTTTACATCCGGCGGCGATACGGTAATCAAAGCAATATCAACCGGAATCCGTCCGGTTTCGAATTCCATCGGTATCTCGGAGAGAAATATCGGTGTATAGTCTCCTATTCCTCTTTCAAAGGCATCGCGGACGTTGTTGGCGATAAAGAAACTGTTCATTTTGAATTTTTCCCGGTACTTCTCATCCGCATAGAGAGCCGTCCCCATCGTCAACAGGTGTATAACATGAACGTCACGGATTCCGCCGGTATGCTCAACCAGAGCATCCACAAGATGCTGAGGCTGGCCGCAGCCGGTTCCTATGAATATGCTGTTGCCTGACTTGATTAATTTCATTGCCGCCGGGGCGGATTTTATCTTCTCTTTATATTTTTCTTTCCAGTTGAATCCCTGCATATTATTCTTCCAAACTCATTCTTGCATCGACAGCAATTGGTGTTGTACCCTCAGGGCCAACAACATAAGGATTTATGTCCATTTCCTGAATCTGAGGAAATTCAGTAACCAATTGTGAGAGCCTTTGTAAACCCTCGGCTATTTTATCTATATCCACTCCTTCCTGACCGCGGACTCCTTTGAGCATTTGATACGTCTTGGTGTTCATCAGCATTTGCTTGGCTTCATCAGCCGTCAAGGGCGCTAAGTAGAAAGATACGTCTTTTAGAACTTCAACCATTATCCCGCCCATCCCGAACATCATCAAAGGACCGAAATGCGGGTCACGATTCATCCCGAGGATAACCTCTTTGCCTCCCTTGCACATTTCCTGCACAAGAACACCGAGAATATTTGCTTCGGGACGTTTTTTGGGTACTCGGTACATCATTAAATCGAAGGCGTCTTTGACTTCCTGGTCACTATTCAGGCCGAGCCTGACGCCACTAACATCCGACTTGTGCAATATATCGGGCGACCAGATTTTCAATACGACGGGAAATCCCAACTGGTGGGCGATGTTTACTGCCTGCTCGGCTGTTGTTGCAATGGAACCCTTTGGCGTCACGAAACCGTATGCTTCAAGTATTTCCTTTGATTCGGTCTCACCAACTTCGCGAATTCCCTGCCGCAGATGTCTTTCGACGATATTTTCGACTTTGCGTCGGTTAACGGGAAACAGTTTCACGACCCTTTTCGGTCTGGATCGCCATCTGACATATTCAGACATAACTTTAATTGTTTCCACAGTGCTTTCCGGGGAATCGTATTGGGGAATTTTCTCCTCTCGTAAAATTCTCACACCATCAGCCACCTTTGAAGCTCCAAGAAAACACGCAAGAATCGGTTTTTTTGGCTTTTCACGCGAAATTTTAACAACTGCCTCGGCAGTCGCTGCAGGTTCAGTCATTGCCTGCGGAGTCAACAGGACCAGAACTGTGTCAACATTGGGATCATCCAAAACAACATCCAGTGCAAAACTGTAACGCTCAGCGAGGGCATCTCCTAAGACATCAATAGGATTATAAAAATTTGTAGCCGGCGGTAGTTCGGATCTTAATTTGCTAATCGTCTGTTCATCCAGTTTCGCAAAGGTAAGACCCTCTCGTTCGATGGCGTCAGCGGCCATAATGCCTGGGCCTCCGGCATTGGTGATAACGGCAACTCTCGGACCGGCTGGTAACGGCTGATTTGAAAAGGCCTGTGCATAGTCAAACTGCTGCTTGATGGAGTCGCAGCGGATGATTCCCGCACGCTCAAACGCGGATTCATAGGCTGTCTCGCTACCGGCCAAACTTCCCGTATGTGAGGAAGCCGCCTGTGCCCCGACCGACGTCCCGCCGGATTTCATTAGAAGGATTGGTTTTATATGAGAAATTTTTTCCGCCTGCCGAACAAAGGCATCGCCGTCTGTAATATTTTCGAGATAACCTGCAATTACTTTTGTGTCTTTATCATCAGAAACGGCTTTAATCAGGTCCAGCTCGTCCACATCCGCCTTGTTGCCTATGCTGACAAGCTTACTGAAGCCGATGCTATTGGCGTTAGCCATATCGAGAATCGCTGCAAGCAACGCTCCCGACTGCGAAAGATATGCGATTCCCCCTGCGGCCGGAAGATCGCCGCCAAAGCTGGCGTTGACCTTGTTTGCCGGGACAATCAATCCCAGGCAGTTCGGGCCGATGACTCTTATGCCCGCTTGTTTTGCGATTTGAACGACTTTGTCTTCGAGGTTTTTACCTTCTTTGCCAACTTCTTTGAAACCGGCGGTAATAATAATGACCGCTTTTGTTCCGATTTTCGCGCACTGCTCCATCACCGCAGGAACGATTTTTGCCGGGATCACCAAAACGACCAATTCCGGAACTTCCCCGATCGAAGCAAGGTCAGGATAGCACTTCAAGCCCTCGATTTCTTCCGCTCTGCGATTGACCGGGAATATCCTGCCTGGATAACCGGCCTCAATCATATTCGACAGAATTTCGTAGCCTACTTTGCCTCTCCGGCGAGAAGCTCCAACGATGGCCACAGACTGTGGATTGAAAAAACTCTCAAAACTCATTAATACGAACGTCCTTTCTGAACCAACAGGGGTTCTTAAAGGCAGGGCATTTTATTACACCTCATCCCATATTGCAACTTTTTTATTATTCGCACTACAAACACTATTGTAACAAAGGTATATCTCAAAGCTTGTAGCGGCATACAAACACATTATAATGGACTAAGAAACGGATTGCTTTTTTGTTAGAATAACGATTCTAAAGCAGAAAAGGCTCATGAGCAGACTCTATGAAACCACATGCTCCAGAACAGTTAGAAAAAATCCCCGGAGTTGGTAAAAGAATCGCTCAGAATCTTAGAAATATTGGTATTCGCTGCGTTAGCGACCTCAAGGGCAAAAACCCCGAGGAGCTATATCAGAAACTCTGCGATTATAAGGTCCCGCCGGGGACGACTGGCGCCGCAAATCCGGTTGATAGATGTATGCTGTATGTGTTACGCTGTGCGGTCTATTACGCCTCCAACACCGAACATGACCGGCGATTGCTGAAATGGTGGAACTGGAAAGACAGCAGATAAGCTCCCAACTTCATCTCTGAGCTGTACACCTATTTTCGCAGAGAGGGGATGTCCGGTTCGATGTGAATGGTGATGTTAATCGGCCGGATTATTTGTTCATCTAAAGTTTTTTCCAGACTTTCCGATATTTCATGAGCAGCGGCCACGTTCAAGCCGGGGTCAACGAGAATGTGCAGGTCAAGAAAAACTTCTCTTCCGACTGTCCGTGCCCGTAATTTGTGCCAATGACGTATATCCGAGTCGGCATTAATTATTCGTTCTATATGGTTAATTGTTTCCGTATCGATAGCTGCTTCCGTGAGCTCTCGGAAAGCCCCGCCGATGATTTTCACACCGATCCAGATGATCAAAAGACCGACTGTAATAGCAGCAACCTGGTCGCCATGTCCGAAACCAAATTCCAGTGAGATAAACCCTATGACAACGGCTACGGAACTTAAAGCGTCGCTGCGATGGTGCCAGGCATTAGCGTAAAGAGATGGGCTGTTAGACTTGATCGCGATCTTCCGTGTGACTCTGTAAAGCCACTCCTTGGAGACAATCGAAGCTACCCCAACTGCCAGGACCGCGAGGTGAGGGGTAGTGACTTCGTCCTTGGCTATCGCAATAGTGGCATAGTAAATCATTGCCCCACCGACAACAATCAAAATCAAAGCTATTATAATGCCGGCGAAAGTCTCGGCCCGGCCATGGCCATATGGATGACTGCGGTCCGGTTGTTTGGAACTCAGCCTCACACCTAAAAGTACTGCTGCATCAGTTCCCAAATCAGATAACGAGTGTATCCCGTCGGCAACAAGTGCAAGTGAGCCGGCCAGATATCCAACGACAACCTTGACTACTGAAAGCGCAAGATTTGCCATCATTCCGGTATAAGTAACTGACCTGATCTGCCTGCTGGCGATTTCCAGTTTGTCGGTCTTCATCCTGATTTTAACCCGATACTTCGTCGCGTATCTTCAAAACCGCATCCATATATTTTCGAGCAGTGACTTTCTCTTTTGCCTCAACGATAATCCTCATCACCGGTTCTGTATTACTTGATCTGATGTGCAGCCAGCCGTCATCAAAATCGAATCGATATCCATCGGTCGAATCGAGCTTTGCCTGGGCGAAGTTTTTTTTTGCCGAAGCAAGGATTTGCCGAGCCTGGTCATAACCGGCGGAAAATTTATCTTTGCTCATATAATAGCCGCCGATTTCATTGACCAGTTGACTTATCGATTTACCGTTCTCGGTCATCAATTGCAGCACGAGAGCAATTCCCACAAGACTGTCACGAACAGGCCCGACTCGCAAATCAATCACACCGCCGTTGCCTTCTCCGCCGATGATGCAATCATGCTCGAGCATGGCCGAGGCCACATTTGCCTCGCCAACCGGGGTGCGAATGACCTGGCTGCTCGTTTTGCCGGCTATATCATCAATCATCCTCGAAGTTGAAAGATTCGTTGCCGCTGTGCCGGAGCTCTTGCTGAAAATGTATTTTGCCGCTAATGCCAGAGAATATTCCTCTCCGATATAGGTCCCCCTCTCGTCAACAATTGCCAGCCTGTCGGCATCCGGGTCCTGTGCAAAACCGACATCGGCTTTATTATCTCCGACCACTTCACAAAAGTCTTTTAAGTTTTCCGCCGTGGGTTCCGGTTCATGAGGAAATATACCGGTCGGCTCATCGTTGATGGCGAAAACTTCACAGCCCAGTTCAGCCAACAGCCTCTTTGTCACCCGTCCCCCGGCTCCGTTGACGCTGTCCAAAGCGACCTTGAATTTTTTGGCAGCAATCAACTCTTTGTTGATGATTGCCAGAACTTTTGCGATATGCCTGCCGTCGGTTTGATTGTCGGACGTCACTTTGCCGCAGTTTGTCGAATCCGCGTGGGTGAAATTCTTGTCTAAAAAATGTTGTCTGATTTTTGCCGCAACCTCCGGCGGCGGGGCAATGCCGTTACTTAGCAATAATTTGATGCCGTTATACGGGACAGGATTGTGTGAAGCGGTTATCACAACACCGCCGGCACAACCCAGCTCTCTTAGACTAATACCCACGCACGGTGTGGTCACCAGCCCTAAATCAATCACATCAATCCCTGCACCGGTCAGACCTGCAGTCACGGCGGCCTTGAGCATTCGCCCGCTCGGTCGGGAATCCATGCCGATACAAACCGAGAGCCGCGATCCTGGATTGGTGGCTTTTAAGAATGTCCCGAATGCACGGCCGTATTCGACAGCAACCGAAGCGGTGAGGTTCTCACCAATAATACCTCGCATCCCGCTTACACTAATTATTAGCTTCTCGGCCATAGGAAAAACCGTATTGAGTATACCGTATTGCCTGTCACGTCAAAAAAATCTAAGGTTGATTCGCAAAGCAATCGGTATATCTGATGTATTCATGTATTACGCGATACAAACGACGCAATACACAATACGATAAATTAGTCCAGCTTACAGACGTAAATCTCGTTCACGAACTCAAGCTTACCAAGCTCTTCAACAGCTTCGGTGCTTGGTTCCTTGTCGAGACTGACTGCAAGAATAGCTTTTTGTTCTGCCGCTTTTTGTCCAACGCCCATCGTGCAGATGTTAATGTTATGCCTGCCGCAGACAGTGCCGACCGAACCGATAACGCCGGGCTTGTCGTCATTGTATATGACAAGGACAGTTCCCTGCGGCGTAACTTCTATATTAAAGCCGTCGATTTCAATGATTCGCAACAGCGTCCCGCCAAAAACCGAGCCGGTTATCGTCCGCGTAATCTTATCTGTGACAACCCTGGCGCTGAAACTTGAAGCAACATCCTTTACCTCGGCGTTCTTCGTCTCATCTATACTTATGCCGCGTTCTTTTGCCAGAACCGGTGTATTAACCATATTCAACGGCATCTCGAAATGCTTCTGCAGCAGACCAATCGCAAAGCTGAGAGTGATCGGCTCGATGGTCTGCTCGGCAATGGAGCCACGATATTGGACCTCGATACTCTTGATATGGCCCTGCCCAATCGTGCTTGCAACAGTGCCGATCCGCCTGGCAAGCTCGGCATACTGATTCACAATCGGTGGAACTGCACCTGCGGTCGAGGGCGCGTTAAGAGCGTTCCTGACAGGACCGCCTTTGATGGCATCGACAAGGATATGTGCTGCCTCGACGGCAACCTCGATTTGGGCTTCCTCTGTGCTGGCGCCTAAGTGCGGAGTGACAATGCAACTCTCAGACTCGGTGAAACGCCTGTTCTCCGGCGGTTCCTTGGGAAAAACATCCAGAGCGGCACCGGCGATACGCTTTTTCGCCAGGGCGTCATAGAGTGCATCTTCATTTATAATTCCGCCCCGCGCGCAGTTGACTAATCGTACCGTCGGCTTCATCATTTTAATCTGCTCGGCACCAATCAGATTCAACGTCTGCTCATTTCTCGGCACATGGACACTGATAAAGTCCGCTTCTTTATAAATTCGCTCGATATTGTCACATATTTCGATACCCAGCTTTTCCGCATCGGTCGGTGCGGCGAACGGATCGTATCCTAAGATTTTCATATTGAAACCATGCGCCATTTTTGCAACCGCCATGCCGATCCTGCCTAAGCCAATCAAACCGAGAACCTTGCTGTTCAACTGGTTACCCATATATTTTTTCCTGTCCCAGGCGCCGCCTTTTAAGCTCTCACAAGCGGGAACTACATTTCTGCTCATCGACAATATTAATGCCATCGTATGTTCGGCGGCACTGAGAGTATTTCCGCCCGGCGTATTCATAACCAGGATTCCTTTTCGTGTGGCTTCGGGGATATCGATATTATCGACACCGACGCCGGCCCGCGCGATTGCTTTGAGCTTGCCGGGACTGGCAAGGACCTTCGCGGTCACTTTCGTGCCGCTTCGGATGATCAAGCCATCGTGTTCACCAATAATCCCGGCCAGTTCATCCTCGCTGATGCCGGTTTTAACGACAGCTTCGACGCCGTCCGCCGAATTGAGCATATCAATCCCTTCCTGTGCAAGTTTGTCCGTGATAAGAACTTTAATCATATTCAACTCCAAAAAAAACCAATTCTATTTAGATAAACATTTCCGTTCTTTTCGAGTAAATCGAAGGTATCTCGAAATACACCCGTTCCGGCCAAGAGAGCCGAAGCCAAGCGCCTCGCATTTTACCGGGATTTTCCGGCAATATCAAGTCTTGATAATTAACGAATAAACCCCCAAATTATCCGGCTATTTTTCTCCTTTTTACTCGGGCAAATCACCACAAAACACGACCTTCCCCTTGCCGAACGGGTCGAAGTGTTGAAGAGATAAAATGTACAAAGAAATCCTTTTGAAAACTCCTCCTTTCTTCAATTTATTGACATAGGTAAATAAATTAGTTATTATCATTCGTAGTTTAGCAAAATTAATTGCTTTAAAATAGAGGGAGAAAATTAGATGACGGACATTCCTTCAAGAGTTAAAGAGCTTGTTGAAACGTTCGAGCGACATATCGAAACTTATCATTCGCAGCAATATAACGAGACCCAGCTTCGCAGAGAGTTCATCGACCCGTTTTTTACAGAATTAGGCTGGGACGTAACGAACATAAAAGGATACGCCCAGGCCTATAAGGATGTCATTCACGAAGATGCCATTAAATGCGGCGGAGCAACAAAAGCTCCTGATTACTGTTTTCGTATTGGCGGAGTGCGCAAATTCTTTCTTGAGGCTAAAAAGCCGTCCGTTGACATCAAAGGCGACCCACACCCGGCATATCAGCTCAGACGCTATGCCTGGTCCGCGAAATTGCCTTTGTCGATTCTGACCGATTTTGAGGAGTTTGCAGTTTACGATTGCCAAATCCGTCCAAAGCATATCGACAAGGCCGAAACCGCACGCATTATGTATTTCACCTACGAAGATTATCTCGATAACTGGACTGCAATCGCTGATGTATTTGGAAGAGAATCCATCCTAAAAGGCTCATTTGATAAATTCGCCGCCTCTACCAAGAGCAAACGCGGCACAACCACGGTTGACATTGAATTCCTCAAAGAAATCGATAAGTGGCGCGAGATGCTCGCTAAAATCATAGCATTGAGAAACCGTCAATTATCCACTCATGAAATAAATTTTGCCGTTCAGCGCACGATAGACAGGGTCTTGTTTTTGCGAATGTGCGAAGATAGAGGCATTGAGGACTACGGGCAGCTATTGAAAATAAGCACAGGTGAGCGAGCCTATCCTCGGCTTTGCGAGATATTTGAAAGAGCAGACCAGAGATATAACTCAGGCCTGTTCCATTTCCATGATGAAAAAGACCGGCACGAAGCACCGGATACACTTACGCCGAACATTATTATAGATGATAAGGACCTCAAATGGATTTTACACAATCTCTATTTCCCTCAAAGCCCTTATGAATTTTCTGTCCTGCCTGCGGAAATCTTAGGCAACGTCTATGAACAGTTTCTCGGAAAAGTTATCCGCCTGACAACGGCCCATCAAGCCAAGGTCGAAGATAAACCGGAAGTCAAAAAGGCAGGGGGTGTTTATTACACACCATCGTATATTGTCGATTATATCGTTAAAAATACCATAGGCAAACTAATCGAAGGCAAAACGCCGAGGCAGATAGCAAACCTGCGTATCCTCGACCCGGCCTGCGGCTCCGGCTCTTTCCTTTTAGGTGCATATACGTTTCTTCTGGATTACTATCGTGACTGGTACGTTGCCAACGACCCGCAAAAACACACGAAGAAAATCTATCAGGGCAAAGCTGGCCAGTGGTTCCTGACCATCGCCGAAAAGAAAAAGATCCTGCTCAATAATATTTACGGCGTCGATATCGATTCCCAGGCAGTAGAAGTGACAAAACTTTCGCTGCTGCTGAAAGTCCTCGAAGGCGAAGACGCCCAGACGATTGAAAACCAGTATCGTCTTTTTCACGAAAGAGCGTTGCCTGACCTCGCCGATAACATAAAATGCGGCAATTCGCTCATCAGCCCCGATTTTTATGAAAACCTCGTACCCGATTCAATAACCGATGATCTCCGTGACAAAATCAATGCCTTCGACTGGCAGGCCGAATTTCCACAAATCTTTTCCGGCAAAAACCCCGGCTTCGACAACGTCATAGGTAATCCACCATACATACGTGTACGCATTTTCCGGGATTTGTACCCAGAACAGGCAGACTACTTGGAGTCACACTATAAGTGTGCAACACATGTATGGGACATATATTTGTTAATGTTTGAGAAAGCTCTAGAACTTACAAAGCATGAAGGTCGTTTTAGCTTTATTGTCCCTGTGCAAACCTTACATCAACCAAACTGTACCAGTCTTCGCCAATTACTTATTAACAATACATCTATCAGAGCTGTTGTTGATTTATCACGTCTGAAGATTTTTCAAAATGCTATTGTGAAAAACTGTATATTGGTTTGTGAAAAGAGTCCAGGGAAAGATAATAATATTGAAGTGCTTAGACCTGATTCTATTTTGGAAATTTTTCATACATCGAACAAAACTTGGCCTCAGAAATTTGTCAAATCCAATCCAAGTCAAAGTCTCAAGGTGGAACTTTTATCCCCCCTTAAAAAACTTTGTAACAAGCTTAGTTCAAAAAGCAAAGAATTTGGGGAATTCTATTACGTTACATTTGGAATTAGGTCTTGCGCTAAAATCAAAGGGGGTGGTGGAAAAGATAGACTAATAACAACCAATAAGGGTGATATTAATGCAAAATTGTATATGGAAGGTAGGGAAATTGGTCGTTACTGCATGGCTCCACAAAGGCGATATATAATGTATCTGCCAGATAAAATGTACAGCCCACGATCGCCAGAACTTTTTGAGACTGAAAAAATTATATCACAAACTATGCTTTCAAAAATGCGCCTGGTTGCTACTTATGATAATGAGCACTATTATGTTGAACAGAGCTTACTTTGTATTATTCCACATGGTATATTGACACCAAATATTGGGAGTGTCCCTCCGCTTAAATTTGCGCTTGGCATACTTAATTCTACTCTTGAGAGTTTCTACTTCAGAACAAATGTTATCGACTACTCTTTGGGTGGAGGTCTTATCCATGCAACTCCAGGCTCACAAAAGAAGTTACTGCTACCAATTGCCTCTTCCAAGGACATAAAAAGAATGATCTCATTGGTTGACCGTATGCTGGATTTACACAAGAAATTGGCTGCCGCTAAGATTCCTGATGATAAGACTAAAATCCAGCGTCAGATCGATACCACCGATAAACAAATCGACAAACTCGTTTATAAGCTCTACGGCTTGACCGAAGATGAAATAAAAATCGTGGAGGAATCTATGTAGATGAAGCGACATGAAATGTGGCGACTTCAATATCGTCAAAGAAGGTATATGGAATATCTTAACGATGCAGAATTGAAACAACGAGCTAGAGATATATTTTTAAATGTCACTACTATAAATAATGAAAATAAGATTATTCCTGTGCCATTAAATGAAGGAGGAGATGAATGGATAATTCTATTTACACATATTTGTGAGGAATTTAAAATTCGCTTTGGTCCATATCCTGCTGGATTTACCGATGGATTTATAAAAGAGACACCAATTCCCAATCCAGAGTCTAGAATTTCTTCGAGAGCTTGTGAAATTTTTAAGAAACTAAATCCTCAATCCGGTAGTTTTTTAGTAAAATTTGGCAAGTTTTGTCACATGCATAATGCGATAGAAAAAGGTTCTATACGTATATCACCTGCATCATATTATAGTGATCCTTCTTTAAATCCAGCTATTAAAGATAATGAATTACAAATATCCTTTGAAATTCACCCATCTTATTTGCCACCTTCTTTTTTGAAAATGATGATCGCAAAGTTCAAAAACTTTCCACTTAACAAAAACCTTTCTATCATAGAGCAATCTAACAAAGATTACTACGTCTATTGTCTTTCTTCAACTATTGCGCCACGATTGTTTTTAGATTTTGATGCAGATTCATGTTTGCTTATACTAGATAGAAGCCGTTTTTTAAGTCTTTTAAGACATGAGTTTGCAAAAATTTGTCCGGATTGGAAATGTTATAAAACACCAATAAGGTATTTCGATCCCATGAATCCTAAAAAAGGTGATTTAAATGTATTCCGCACCAAGCATTTTCGTCATACGTATCAAAAGGAATACCGCATTCTATGGATACCGCCAAGAGCAGTAGAAAATCTTTTACCAATAGATATCAAATTAGGATGTCTAAAAGGATTTTGCAAACTAATTTCGTTATCAGAAAGCTAAGCAGAGTTATGTAGATTGTAAGGAAATCGCTCCATTTTTTGAAAATCCAACCATGCCGGACTATAAATGAAGATTGCCGCGGCTACTTCGCTAGGTTCTCAGCCAAAGTAGCTTCTGCCACGAAGGCCGGAAAGCTACAAAGCCTCGCAAAGACATATTATGTTTGAAGATTAGCCTAAGGCGCTCACAACAAGTTTCGGATTTTCCTCGAAGACGCGAAGCAGCGCCATTGCAGGACCTCTCGGCGTCCTGCGGCCCTGTTCCCAGTTCTGCACCGTGTCAACACTGACTCCGAGCATCCTTGCAAACTGCGACTGTGAAACATTAACAGATTTTCTAAGCTTGCGTATATCTACTGCGTCGTATTTAAATGCGCGAGAGGCTTTGACCCGGCCTTTTCGAATCCCGCCTGCCTCTTTGATACTCTTGCTGAGTTCTTCAAATAACTTTCGGTTCATGACAATTCCTCCATCACCAGTTTTCTTAAGCTTGTTAGCTGTTTTTGTGTCAGGTCATCTTTTTTGCTTTTTTCGTACGCGGCCAACATAAATATCTTACTGTCAGCGGTCACATAGTAGTATATGACCCTAATGCCTCCACTCTTGCCTTTGCCGGCGATTCGCCAGCGAAGTTTTCGCAATCCACCGCTGTTTTTTATCAATGCTCCAGCCAACGGATTAACAACCAACACCCGCTGAAGGTCCCGATAATCTTCATCGCTAATTAAGCCGGTGATCTGCTTAGTGAAGACACTCGTTTCATATATCTCCATACATATAATATACGTCATTGGCGTATTATCAATCAAGAAAATTTCGTCTTTTTGTCAAAAAATTACAATTTTTTTGCAAAATAAATTGCCTCCGATGGTTTTTTAACATCTATCTTCTTTTTTACCAAGCAGTTAGGTATGGTGTGGTGAAAACGCACTCCCGTAAATCCCGGTGACTGCAGTCGGCTCCAGGGGCCTCCTTCGCAATGACTGGGAATTTTGCTATTTCGACATACGACATACGCAATCCATTCTCCGTAGTACTACGAAGGACGAATACTCAGTACGCCCCCGCCGTACCTTAGGGACGAAGCAGCGGGGACTAAAGGACAATTTTGCCGAAAAAGGTGGATTTTGCTTGCTTTTTGGCCGGAATTCTTTAAGATAGTTTTTAGTTCTGAATTTTGAGTTTTAAGTTATATATGGGGGATGTGGGGGGAAAGGCAGTTCTTATTTTTGATCCTTCGACTCTGCTCAGGACATGGTTTTTAGTTCACCGTCAATCATCAATCGTAAAAATTGCGGAGAAAACGCAGTGAAGAACATCTTTTTAACGTTCGAATCCCAGATGTTTCGCAAGCTCAACATGACAAAATCAAGCGAAATAGAGAGTATAATTCACACTTTTTATGCAAAACAAAGCCAATTCTCAACGGCAGAAGTCAGAAGACAGGAGACAGAAGACGGGAGATAAAAAAATGTATAAGTGGCTGTCTAATAAGGAAATAAGCACACACTATTTCAGGAGATTCCTTGTAATAACTCTCTGTATGTTATCAAGGATCGGCGGAAAAACAAAGCCAAACAAAGCCAATTTCAGGTTAGCCCCAAGACCCGTGCTTGGGGTAGAAATTTGCTCAATTTTGTGCCGCAAGAGCACGGGCTAAAGTAACCGCCCAGCCGGAGGCAATGATAATGAGAATGGCTAAAATGATGTATCTGACTTTTACCTCGGCAAAAAAACGCGTAATAAAGCTGAAATGTATGCCGAATACGGCAGTAACAAATGCTAAAATTGCCACAAAAACTATTACTGAGCACAGCAGGCCGCACGCCGGTTGGATATAGAATGCCTGCAGGATTTTGCCCTGAGCGAAGGCCTTTGCTGCAGTTGTCATTCCGCAGGTCGGGCATGGCAGGCCGGTATTCTGCTTGAATCCACAACGGCCAAGCCATTGGCCCATATCGATTTTGTTATGACCAGCGAGAGCAAATACACTGAAAAAGCCAACAATCGATATACAAATGACCGCTGCAACGACCCTTTGGCTCCGTGAAGCACGGCGAAAAAAATTAGGCTTGTTTAGCTGTTGGCTTGTCTGCATAACTACGTTAGAATAGGGTAACGTAACAGATATGTCAAGATCACGAATGGACAGCGGAATATGGAATTAGAAAAAAGAGATTTGAGCCGCATGTTGGAGACGGCAATCGTGGCGGCACGATTGGCCGGCCAGCGGGCGATGGAAGAAATCAACTATACAAAGGCCACAGTGAAAAACAGCAAGGAACTGGTTACACAAGCCGACGCTCACTGCCAGAAAATAATCATCGACCGCATCAAGGAGAACTATCCCGACCATGGCTTTATTTGCGAGGAGGGTGAAGCAGGTAAGTTATTCAAGCAGCCTCCACGCGGTGACCAGCGGCTGTGGTGGGTTATCGATCCGATAGACGGAACGAATAATTTCGCGCACCGTTTGCTTTTGTTCACAGTCAGCGTCGCGGTGATGTATGAGGGAGAGCCGATTGTGGGTGTGATTTTCGAGCCGGCCACCGATTCGATGTATACCGCTGTCAAAGACGGCGAGGCACAGCTAAACGGCAGGAGAATAACCGCAAGCGAAAATACAATGGATGAATTTTCCAGTATCGGCCTGGACAGTCATTATGACAATGGCGTGCCGGGTTGGATCTGTGACATTATGCAGCGGACAAGATTTAGAAATCTTGGCACAACAGCTCTGCAGTTGGCGTATGTGGCGAAGGGCAGTCTCATCGGAACAATCGCCAATACTCCGAAGCTTTGGGACATCACCGCCGGGACACTGATCGCTGAAATTGCCGGGGCAAAAGTCACTGATTGGCAGGGGAATAAAATCTTTCCTGTCGATTTGGACGGCTACGAAGGTAATACGTTTCTGACAGTAGCAGCCAACCAAAAAGTACATCAGCAAATCGTAGAAATGATAAATAATTGATGATTTGCGATTTTCGAATCAGAATTAAACAATCATCGATCGGCAATCGAAAATTGCTTACCTTGGGTCGGGGACGGGATGTACTGCGACGATTCTTACTTTGTCTGAATTGGAGGAAACCTGGCTTCTGTCGAAAATTGCTATGACTCTTCTCTGCGGGCCATCTATACCAATGCGGACGAGGATATAGGCGGTGAAAACGTCACTTCGCACGGTAACAAGATTGCTGATGCGTGAAAAAATAATGTCCCGCTCTTCAAAATCACTCACAGCTCCATCGTTCGGTGTGAAATCCGGCCATCGATTTAAATCAACATTAATAAACTGGTCCCTTGCATAGAAGCCCATCCATGGCACATACATCAACTCGGCGATATTCTCGAAAGCTCCTGCCGTATTTCGATAAGCTACTATATCCTGGGCAACTAAAGGTAACATCCAGGGCAATTGTAATATTACGAACCACGGGGCTGTATTGATATTTATCCGGCCCTTGATTCTTGTCTCATTTAAAAATAACTCATAATTTGTATAGTCTTTCGGATCGACATGTTCTGTCGGGTCGATGACTGTCAGGTACTGAAAAATATTCGTAAAGACCGGATTGAGCAAATCCACCCGGATTTGTGCTTCGGGAGGCTCGAGCGCCAGCTTCACACCAATCATGTCGTTCGGGTCGGAACTCGGGCCAATAGTAAGAGCCCCGGCAATTTCCCCAACTGAAATAAATTTCCCGGAATCTGTAAAGTTGTAGTTATTTTTTTCTCCATCTGTCCCGTTGGACGCGCCCAGGGTATTAGTCGCCGCAGATAAATCCTGATATACAACATTGCAATTGTTATCATCCCTGCAGTAGAATTTTGAGCTGTCCTTAACATCATTCCAGGAAAACCAATCATCCTGGGTATCCTGTTTATCGAGATAGAGCTGCTCAACCGGTGTCATTCTGCGAAGGTAAATGTTGTATCTTTCACTAAGCTCATACTCCGGGGGGTCAGTGCTGGTCTGAATGTATTTTGCCAATACCAGATTTGGATCCGGTTTACCCCCACCCATTGACATCACGGTATTGAGGCCGAACTCGCCCGAAGCCTCGTCACCGGAGGTTATCACAAATTGGCTCTGGGCCGCCATTACATATCCGGTCAGCGATACCGTATTCACGATGAGGTCATTTGCGTCACGAAGCTCCAACCTGAAATTGCCCAGGGGAATATCCACCTTAAACGGATTATAAAACTCGATCGCAAAATAATTATTACTCGAATTGTCTGCATTGCTGGAGCTAATTCTGAAGGCTATTTCACTTATGAATGGTTGGGCTTCGAAACCATAATATGTTTTTGGGCCGACCGGCAGGATAGTTATATCTGCATCAGGATCTCGTAGATCAACTATATTAACCGCCAACTGAGCGGCTAATTCGTCGATACGCATGAAGGAGTTGGGATCGTTGGGATCAGTATCCAACCGAAGTCCCTCTCGTATAGCAGCATACAGCAAATTCTTATCTGCAAGATTTACATTAATCATCTTGCCGTTATTCAGCTTGGCACCGGCGGGATTAATAATTCGGTCCATATTGTATGTAGTGGCAATATGGCGATAAGAATAGTTCGGGTCGAATCTGCCGCTGTCGCTGGCTTTTAGAAACCACAAATCCAGCTCCTCTCCACCGGATGTCACCGGCGTGGATAATGTGCCTACTCTGAACTGGTCGGACCACTCTTCCAGACGTGTGTCAATATCGGTATGATTCAATATGTATCTATAACGCAGTTCCAACTCATCAGAAATATCAAAAGGCGTATACGGTTTATCAGAATTGCTATAACGCCAGATAAAATTCTGCAAATAAGCGCGTAAATCCCATGGATTGGCGTTATTAACATCAATACCATCGTTTGCTCTTTCTAAGAGTAGTTTCTCTTCATCTGCCTGGGTAGAACGATCTCCGGCTCGGCCGGCCAGGGCCATGAGATTTATCTGCAACTGGTTTGTGCCATCAATTTCAAAGACGGTTGCGTTAGGATCGGTCGAGTCGAATTTATATCCTGTATTGACGTTCAGCATTGCGCCGTTGTCAACAATCCTTACCGCTGCATAAATGGGCTTACCCTGGCCTGAAGTTATCTCATCAAGTTTAACCCACTTAGAATCGCCTACTCCATCACCATCGGCATCGGCGATGAGGTTATTGGAATCGTTTATAGGTTCATAATCAGCTACAACATCGGTCCGTATATTTCGATTGGCTCCTGCCAGATCTCCTGTAATATCGCTTATTTGTCTCCAATAATAATTGCTTCCGGATTTGTAAGGTTCAAGAGCCGCCAGCCACACGTTATTGGCATCCGGATAGTCGTAGTATTCCTCAATGAGTATTACCGAATTTGGAACCGGTGCATTTGGGTCTATTGCATTTGGATCTACTGCATTCGGTTCTGTTGCTTTTTGAACTACTCTGCCGGGGATATCAAAAGCCAATTGCTGCGACACTTTTGCGATCACTGTATCAACAGCGAAGTTCAACTCCATATTTTCGGAAATAGCCGAAGTAGCCATTTTATTCATGCGCGCAACCATTACAAACAATACTCCGACCATCGCCAGCAGGCTGCTCAGAACAACGGCCAGGATAAGAGCTGAACCGAAGGAATACTTACCCTTAGAAAATGTTTTGTTGGATATTCTCATTTTACAAGGTTAGCTGTCCAAATATACAATGTGTGTAAATGTTCTACCTTCCTTGATGATGCCTTTGGAATCATACAGTGTGAAAGTAAACTTCAACGCCTGTCCAAGCCCCGGGATCGCGTTAAAATGCATCCTATCTATTCCCTTGTCTCTGGCATAATCGATATTATTTATTAGCACGAGGCCGTTAGGAGGGTAAGGATACAGCACACCAGGTACATTATTAGGCTCATTAAAGTAAAAATGGGTATCAGTCAAATCCCCGTTACCATCCGGATCGACCTCCGGCAACCATCGCTGCCGGGCATCGGACCAGCCCTGAATCTTGAACTCACCCACACCCTCACACAAAAGCATATGAATAGAATTTGCATCCGATGGTTCAACTATCGCGCCTCTTAAATCTTCGTTGACATTACAATCTAAAACCTCAACATCACAGATAACGGAGAGCATATCCCTCTTCTGCTCCCAGGGAATTCTCTTCCATGCCTCCAGAGAGCTCTTGTCGTATTCATACCGATTATTCCATTCGAGCCATTGTGCATTACTGAAGCTGCCGGGATTGAGAAAATTGGTTAGGCTCGTATCGGAGGTCAGTATATGCTGAGTTCTTGCAAGCACCCGTTTGGGTCTGTTCTGTCCTTCCGGCCGGGATGTGCTGTTCCTGGCGAGCGAATAACAGATTCTTGCAGTATTGCCGCGAACCATCGGATTGATACCGTAAGATTGAAAGTCACCGTCAGCGAAGAACATTATCCGGTCAAATCTCTCATACCCATCGAGGTCATTATCCTTATAATCAGTGCCTTGCAATTGTTCGGCTTTCCAGACAACAAAAATCTCCCCATCCTTGTTGAGCCCCTTAAAGTCGGTATTGAGCTGGCAGGTGATCGCCCTTAATTTCTGCATGATTTCGGCATTGGCAACCGCAGTACGATGGGAATTAATACTGACTCTGAAAATTACGCCCGCAAAAGACATGATGATAACCAAAATCCCCATAACGACCATGAGCTCGATGAGTGTGAAAGCTTTGTTTTTCTGTTGTTTACTGTTCATAGTTCGTAGTTCGTGGATTATTGAGTGATAGATCTCTTTAAACCACTTAACATTTTTGATAAATTTGTCAGATTATTTCTTATATTGTTATATTCTTGTTGGCCTACATAACTCTGATTCATCGATATTTTTAATAGTGTAACACACTCAAAAACCGACCCTCTGGCCATATCTATGAAACGGCCGAAATCTTTCTTTGTTCGTGCCGATCCTTCTGAAATGTTTGAAGGTATGGACACCGCGGCCTTTCTCAACTGGCTTGTTAGACCAAAGATTTCATCTTTCGGAAATTTCTTCGTTAATAAATAAATATTAGTTACCAAATCAATCGCATTATTGTAAACATCGAGATCTTCAAAATTGAATCCCATAGAATTTTCTCTATAAACAACGAACAATGAACAACGAACTCAAGACATTATGATCAAAACCGGATTACTTTCTGATATATTGCTATACATGAGTATTTAAGACTTCCGCGTCTAGTACCGCGTCTAAGTTGCTGAACGACCCATACAGAATCAGCCGATCCATCCTGCCAGTTTCTGTCGAGGATGATTGTATCGGGTGCATCAGGGTCGCGATATAATACTCGATAAATTCTGCCCGTGCGGTTATCAACAATTTTATAGCCATCATTGATATATGCCTGCTCAGTCGATGTATTTATCGTGAGCTTATTTCCACTGACGGATATGAATGAAACACCAACCTCGACCGGCATAGGCCTGTTTGCACCACCCGGATATGTGGTTCTGCTGCCTGCTTTCCTGCTTATAAAAACTGTCACCTGTACAAGTCTATTATCCGGATCCGAATTCACCGACCTGCAAAGAGCAGACCAGTAATACTGTTTGTCGGATAGTGTCTTGGTTGAAGGATATGCAAATTCGTCGGATGCAATTAGAGTATTTAATTCTCCAAATGGTGTTAACCTATCAGTCGCCAGGGCCGGGTCCGTCGGATCAATGCCATAGAGCCTGATTTTTGCAAAGGCTTCGTCGGCAACAACCGCCGCGATAGTTCGCTCAGTGGAAATCGTAGAAAGATAAATACCCGCAAGGAATGTGCCGCTGATGAATGTCATCCCAATTGCGAGCGTCCCGATAGCCAATAAAACCTCGGTCAGTGAAAAACCATCTTTTTTCGGCATTATCTTCATTTGAGTATATGGTTCATTAACGACTATTTATTATTGTCCCCGTATAGGGATTTATGTAGATAGGCTCCAGACTGTTTAAATAATCGAACCTTGCCTGTGCCTCCAGTTTATCGAACTGGATTCTGTCAGAGATGATGAGCCTGTTTCTGCTCAATTCCGCACCCAGGCCCAGTTGTGCATAATCATCCTGAGTGAACATCCCAACTCCCAGGTCTTTGATGTTCTCAGGCGAATTAAAAATATCATCCCTTGATAACTTCGTAGATATTGTGTTATCGGGCTGGTAAACTCCGTCTCTGTTTCTCACACGGACCTCATGGATTATCAGCTTGCCATTAGGCGAGAAAACAACCGAGAACGTTGAGGTATCTGTAAGGTATATATTTTTTCCATCCGGACCCAAATTCTGCTGATTTGTATCGTTAAGCTGACCTGCTGTCAGGGGAACACTGCCTGAATCCTGGGCACCGGCGGAATCGGGACTATAATTGGCTCTTACCATTAAATCCACTGCACGAGTACTGTCCGGCAATTTCATAGGTTTTAGACCTTTGACCGCCCGGAAGCCCGAACTCAAACCTGTCTTTTCAGGATCGTGTACGATGTAAATCATATATTGATTACCGGCCGAATCCGGCTGGAACCGCACTCCGGCATAGCGATGTTCCTTCGCCGCTATAGCACGGGCTCCGGATAAAGCTGTGCTTATCATGTCCCTGGACCCGCTATCGGTCTCGAACGACCTGATAAGCGCCCGGATAGCGGGCAAGCCGAGAGTGGTAAGCAATGCTATCGTTGCAATAACCACCACCATCTCAGTCAGTGTCACACCGGGATGTTTGTATCTTCTTCTCATTCTGTCCTTTTTCCCACAGCAGCCGCCGGTAAGGTGACATCATTCTATTTTTCCGCTGTGGATGTCATCGGCCGTGCCGAAGATTTTATCCGGCCCAGCCGATACCAATTTCGGAAAAGTATCACCCTCGGAATAAAAGTATTCTATAACTGTTCCCCAGGGATCATGAATCTGCAGTATGTTATTAGCATCATCGGGAATTTTTTGTATCAAGGATTCGCTGATTTCTTCCAGCATCTTGCGTGAATCCGGCGTTGAATAAAGCTGCCCGTATAGTGCCGCCGAGTGCGTCGAATATGGCGGTAGATTCGGATCGGGTGATCGATTCGGATCGGGAAAAGTATCCCAGTATTCATAATACTCCTGCAGCGCGCCTTCCAGCAGGGCAAAAGTACTTTCAAGCCCTTTTTCTTTGGCCTGATCATCAAAGCGAGAGACCAGGCTGATTATCATTGTAGTCAGCAACGCAATGATACCCACTACAATCACCATCTCGATGAGGGTCAGGCCGTGCTTGTATTTGTGTGTTCTCATAGCTTCAGTTTGTATATTCGGGTGTGGATGGAGGCATTTAGTTGCCAAAATTACGAATATCATCGCTCGTTCCGTAAATACCATCCGCCCCCGCTGAAATTAATATGTAAGAATCAGGCCGGTAAGGCCATGCTCTTGCCTCAATTTTCGGATCTCTGATATAGTCATAGAAGAACTGATTATCATTATCATCTAAGCCCAAAGGATGCCTATCATCTCCTCTGCCATCTGCTACTTCCTTAGCATAAATGATGTAATAGTTGTCCAAGTGATTATAGATTCCTCGTATGGTTTTCTCAGACGTATTTGCCCTGTAATAGAGAATTGGCGAACCGGCTGAGACAGTTCTTCCGTTCTTCAGTCTTATTTTTTGATTGCCGAACACATCACAGATAACATAAGTATTCCCATCTAAAGTGGGAGTACCGACGTATAAGCCCTGTTCTCCGCTTGGAAGCCCGCTGCCCCCTAATTTGAAAACATTGTCGGAAGCAAGCTCCAGATATGGACCTTTTCTCTGGTCGAATAAAACAGGGTCGTTAGTATCGTATACAAAAACATTTTGATCATTACGTCCATTTGACATGAAATCTGAATTCGGATGGAAGCCTAACAAATCCCAGCCTAAAAGAGCTTCGGCAAGCTTTTGTGCACCGCAGTAGCGAATATAATTGTCTGATGGGGGATAATCTCCGAAGTCGTTCTTGAATGCTGTCAGAGCCAAATCAATAGCACTGAATTGAGCCCGCTGCTTTGTTTCTTTTGCGGTTCTTTGCACCACAGTCATAGCCGGAAGAAGCATCCCAACTAATAACGCTATTATTCCCAGCACTACCAACAATTCCACAAGTGTTAGTCCTGTTCTTTTACACTTCACTGTTATTCCCTTTTTATTTCTTTTATTGTTAAATGTATGTATTTATTGCTGTTCCTCCAGATAACTGCTCAGAAGCCAGTTATCGGCAAAGATTGAAAAATCGAAAAAGTTCACAATACCATTCGTATCTATGTCATCACCCTTATATAAATTGTATTGGTCAGAAGCGGGCACCTCGGCGAGCCATGCATCTGCGGCTAATTGCAAATCGTATATATCGACGTAACAGTCCAGGTTGAAATCTCCAGCCAGCAGGCCGCCACCGCCACAGATATAAGTGCACTCAATGGAATCCCACCATGAGCGATAGAATTCGGAAAATCCACCTGCAGCATCCACATTTATCCTGAGCCCAAATGACAATTTATGCAGGTTGCCGTCTCTGTATTTGTCCTCAACAGGAAAACTTTGATCAAGGTACTCGCGCCTTAGATCCAAGATTGTATCGTTTGGTTCCCAAACTACCTCGTCGTCTATCATCATAACAGCGGTTGCATCATCTTTGTCCCATCCGAATCCCGTGTATGTATCCAGTTTTAAGTCGAACTTAATCTCGTTAACGTCTGTCAGATAAATCTGCTGAGAGACTGCTGCCATATCCCCGGCGGCAAAGGCTATATACCACTGTGAAAAAATAAACAAACTCCAGTTTCTATCGGTTGACCACGACGCATCTGTCTTTGCGGCAAATTGGCCCGATGGTATACTCGCGACCCAGCCGTTTGGGTCTTGCTTTGTGATGTCATTTATTCGGCCGTCGTCTTCGAAACTCCAGTTGATAATCTCACAAATATTGGCCTGTGTTGGATTGGCAGCAAACAACATAGCCGTCATTACCCCAATAAATATCAGGTTTCTGATCATCATTTTCTCCCGCTCCCCCAGGTTCATATTCAGAACGATAATTTAATTTAATGGTGCTTTATTATAAATCACTCCAGCGACTTTGTTCTTTATATCTTTATCTTTGTTGCTAGTTGATGACCACTGATGAAATATCTCGATATTTCCAGTCAAAATTACATATATCATCGGCCGTCCCATACTCACCATCATTGCCGGCGGAAATCAAAATGTATGTATCTGATCGGTATGGTCTGGATGCCGTGGTCACCTGTTCATTCCAGGTGTTCATGTAAAATCTTACGCCGGCCTGACCATTTTCTATGGCAAGCCTGTGTGGTAAACCACCTGCACTGGGCGGATCAAATGGCTTGCCAAGCATAAGTAAGTCTTGATTGTCCCGGTAATTGTAAATATTGTCAGGGTCATCAGGATTTTCTCTATTATGCTTGATATTCGCAGTATTTGCCTTATAGTAAAGGATGGGCATACCTATCTTTCTGCCGGTGCCTCGATGCGTAACACGCCCAAATACGTCACATAAAACAAAATGTGTTGACGTGAAATTTCCTGCATTCTCATAGATATCTTCAAGACGATAGGCGTTGGCGTTTTCAATCGGAAGATACGGGCCTTTTCTGGCTGTTGTGTCAACTGCTGCACTACTCGTATTAGTGTATAATGACTTCCCGGAGTAGTCGGTGCCATCGCTTCTAAAAATCGAATCCAGATGAAAACCCATCAAGTCCTGGCCCACCATGGCTTCACCAAGTTTCATAGCACCACAGTATAGCTCACCATCCGTGCCTTCGGCGCCGGAGTCTGGAAAGCCGTCGAACTCGCTGTTAAAAAGTTCTATAGCAACATTAATGCTGTTGAACTGCGCTTCTTGTCTAACTTCTTTGGCAAATTTCCTCACCTGATTAAGGGCGGGTACGAGCAGGCCGATGAGAATAACGATAATGCTCATAACAGTTAGAAGCTCGACAATCGTAAATGCCGCTTTTCTATTGGATTGTATAGTGATTGATTTCATTTTTCTTACTCCTTAACCTTTACTTTTCAATTAAACATTTTATTTATCTGTTTTAGTTTAGCGTTAAGCTGCACTACTTAAGTTCGTAATAATCTGTATCATAGGTGCGAATATTGCCAGAACGATGGTCATAACCATCGAACCGAGAACAACAATCATAACCGGCTCAAGCATGGACATAAGTGAGCCAACCAGCACGTCCACCTGCTCATCGAAATTGTCGGCCACTTTCAAAAGCATCTTATCCAGATCGCCTGTTTCCTCGCCAACGGCAACCATATTGCAGACGATTAAGTCAACAGTTTTGGACTGTTTTAAAGGGCCTGCAAAGGTATCGCCCTGCCTGATGGAATTGTGAACATTGCCGAGCATTTTGGCAAAAACCTCATTTCCTGCTGTCTCGCGCGTAACGTTGATGGCATCGAGGATCGGCACACCTGCGCTGATCAAGGTTCCCAGAGTTCTGGTCCATCGTGTAACTGAGACTTTGCTGGTAAGCTGGCCTACGATCGGCGTTTTTAATTTAACAGTATCCAGAACTACCCTACCCCCACGAAATCGCCTTACAAACCTCAGCAAAAAAACGATAGCAAACGGTGTCCCTATGAGAACGGCCCAACCCCCAAGTGGCCATCCCAAATAGGGTATGCGGATATTCAGTCCGGGAATAACGGGGCCTATCGCGATCCAGCCGCTAACAGCCAGAACCACCTGAGTGATTCTCGGCAATTCACCACCATCGGTCATTTCCGTAAGAGCGTTCTCAAATTGAGGGACGACGAAGAGCATCAATCCCAGAAGGATAAGGAAAGCAGCGGTCAATACGACAAGCGGATAAATCATTGCACCTTTAACCCTGGCTTTGAGCTTCTGAGCTTTTTCCATAAAGTCTGCCACACGTGATAGGATCAGGTCCAGCACACCGCCGGTCTCGCCGGCAGCTACCATGCTAACCAGGAGTCGATCAAAAGCTCTCGGGTATTTGCCCAATGCCTCCGAGAGTGTGGAGCCGCCTTCGATGTCATCGGCCACATAACCGATTATCCTCCTGAATGTTCCTGACTTTTGCTGCTCCTCAAGAATTCTAAGCGATCGTAAAATAGGCAAACCCGCGTCCTGAAGTGTCGAAAGCTGTCTGGCGAACTGAGTAACGGGTTTGACTTTGACCCTGCCGCCGGCTCCACGTCTTTTCTTGGGCCTTGCGGCAGCTTTTGCTCCGGCTCTCCTGCCCGTGCCCCCCACAGTAACCTTCGTGGGGAAATAACCCATATTACGTATCTTACTTATTGCTTCTTTTTGACTAAGGGCTTCAATTTCGTCCTT
>CAZFOQ010000050.1:0-26903 GCA_964520535.1 uncultured Pirellulales bacterium
ACGTTTTCAATCATTTCCTGCTCTTCTTCATCCAGGACGCCTTCGGTTCTGTGCTGCTCAAGGCCGGTCAGGAATTCTTCCTGCTTTTCTTCCTGTTGTTCCTGTGGCGTTGTTTCGGCTATTCCTGCCAGACGCCGAATAAGGCCGTCATATAATCTAAAGATGTATAGAAAGGGCGAGGCTACGATCGAAAGCAACATCAACAGCCAGTAAGTTCGGCTCAGGACTTTCTCACCTGCATATTTCGCCCAGGCGTGTGGAATTGCCAGACTAAAAGTCGTAAATATCAGCATTGCAATAATAAATGCGATAATGTAGCTGAGTGCGGAATTCGACTGGCGCAACGCTGTAATAACGGCAACCAACAGCAGCAATATGCACATATTTAAGATGAGCCGATATAACCAGCATGTTAAAATCAACTCTTCAGCTTTTTCTACTATCTGCAAAGTGAGAACTTCGTGATTTGCTTTCTTATTTGCTGCTTTGAATGCTTCTTGTAATTTGACGTGTGAGAACGTTCGCAGAGCGACGACATTGACCGAAAAAAACAATGTACCACCGGCGAAAAAACAAATCAGCAACACCGACCAGCCAGTATAGCCCACTTCTTAATACCCTTTCAAAAAATTATATTGCACAGGTTACTTATTCTTTGTTTTCTTATGTTCCTGTGCGCTTATGCTCTTATTATATACCATTCCGTAACCAAGTTGCTGTAAAATTTCATCCTCAATATCGTGCATTTTTCGGGCCTGGTTCGGAGTAGAGTGACCGAATCCAAGGTTATGCAGCAGACCGTGCGTAACGTAAAGTGCCAGTTCGGCTTCGTCTGAATGCCCTCGCAAATTTGCCTGCTTGACAGCTATTTCTCCATTGACAACTATCTCGAATAATTTTGAAGACTCTGACTTTTCATCATCGGATAAATCGAAACTCAAACAGTCGGATGCGGATTTACGATTTAGAAACCGGCTGTTTAACCGGCGGAATTGAGCGTCATTAACTATTGCAATGCTAACCTCATATTTCGTAGCCCTACCACAGGCGTGGCGGGGCCGGGTATCTTTTCTATCGTCTCTCTGAAAACGACCACAGATGGTTTTGACCAATTTTTTTAGCTTGGGCAAAGAAAATTTTATGCCTTTGAACTTTTGAGTGATTTGAACCACTACATCCTGATCTGGTTTAACGGAAGCCATCATTATTTACTGCTCTTTTGCTCAATCTTTTCAGGCTTAGATTGCGTTTCCAAAGGTTCGTCCGGAGCTTTTGGATATGCGATTCGGCTGTGATAATGTGCTGCGAGAGTTTTGGATATACTTGCCTCGATCTGATTGAGTTCCCGCAGAGACAGGTCACATTCGTCGAATTGCCCATCCTGAAGTCGTCTCATAGACATGTTGTGTACAACCGCTTCTGTTTTTATTGGTGTTATTTCAGGCAGGCTTCTGACGGCACCTTCTACAGTATCGGCCAACATGACAATCGCAGCTTCTTTTGTTCGTGGTTTTGGGCCGGGGTACCTGAATTCACTCTCAGAAGGCTCGTTGACCGTTTTTCTTTTAGATTTTTTGGTTGTTAGTTTTTTAGCCTCGTTGTAAAAATGTTCGACCACTGTGGTTCCGTGGTGATTTTCGATAAATTGCCGAAGCACATTGGGCAGGTTGTATTCTCTGGCCATTTCTATTCCGTCTTTGACATGACCAATAATTATCAAATGACTCATTGTAGGCGAGAGCTCTTTATGCCTGCTCGCTGAGCCAATTTCGTTTTCAACAAAATAGTGAGCTTTATTAATCTTGCCAATATCATGATAGTAAGCGCCGACCCTGCACAAAAGACCATTACGCCCGATCGCTTCGGCGGCAGCTTCGGCAATAGAACCTATGAGCAGGCTATGGCTGAACGTGCCGGGTGCTTCGATAGCAAGTTTTTTCAACAAAGGCTGGTTGGCATCACTGTAGTCTAAAAGGGTCATACTTGTCGCTATTCGGAATATTTTTTCGATAAGCGGAAGCAGACTTTGGATAATTAGTCCGACCGCAAGAGTTACACCTGCATGCAGGCCGGCGTTTACAAAAGCCCTGCTCGGATATGTGCTTGGGACCAGCAACTCTGCAGAAGCGGCTGTTATGAATACAATTACACCTGCAAGAGCGCTGACCTGTAGCAGTTTTATTCTTGTTCGGATCTCTTTTAATGCCATACAACAGGTGAAGGCTCCAGCAGCCATTATAACAAAAAGATCAATTTTGATTAGTTGATTTTCGCCGCTTATCTTCAATGGTTCTGCCGCAAAGCAGGCAAACAGACAATAAATGATACTCATGCCAATCGCAAAACGCTGGTTGTAAGCAATTGTTAAAATTATGGCTGTTATAACAGCAGTTCCAGTGACCCATGCAAAGGGTGTGTACTCAGTCTGTAACTCGGTAAGGTAAGCTGTGATAAATTTGGTTGAAGCCAACAACAAAATAAACATCCCGATCAACACAAGTATTCTTACATGGTTATTTATCATTCGCTTTTGATAGTGATAGATATACAAAGCTCCAGCCAAAGAAATTAATATTACTATAACGGCAATTGGTATGACCTGTAAGCGACTGGCTCGATGGAGAGATATAATCAGTATGCACAGGACGACGAAAAGAAGCCATAACAGGATTGAGATAAAAGAATCTGTGCTGACAAGCCTGCTGATTTGCGAGTAACGTTCGGCAGAGATGTTCTTACGAACCCGACTTCGCCGTGGACTAATTTTTTTGATAAACGGCATTTATTTATCCTGTTTTGACCGACGTCTAATCAACTTTTTGTTTTTTTATAAGCCTGCACGATTTTTTGAACCAATCGATGCCGCACGATGTCTAACCTGTTTAATTCGACGTAACCAATACCTTTAATTCTTCGTAGTATTTCAATTGCTTCAATCATTCCACTTTTTTGTCCACGTTCCAGATCAATTTGTGTTATATCGCCTGTTATTATCATTTTGGAGCCGTGCCCCAGTCTTGTCAAGACCATCAACATCTGCAGAGCGGAAGTATTTTGTGCTTCATCGCAAATGATAACTGCTTCGTTTAACGTTCGACCGCGCATAAAAGCAAGCGGAATAATCTCGATAATATCGAGCTCGATAAATTTCTTCATCTGTGTAAAATCCATCATATCTTCGAGGGCATCAAACAGGGGGCGAAGATACGGATTGACCTTTGCCTGGATATCACCCGGCAAAAAGCCGAGTTTTTCGCCTGCTTCCACAGCCGGACGCGCAAGAACAATTCTTCTGATCTGCCTTTTTTTGAGCATTGAGACCGCGATTGCGACAGCTAAGTATGTTTTGCCGGTCCCCGCAGGGCCTATACAGAATGTCAGGTCGTTGGCCAACATCGTTTTGATATATTTGAGCTGCCCTTTAGTGGATGGTTCTACGACTTTTCTGTGCGAATAAACGGTAATAGCCTCGGTGTTGTCGAGAGGTTGGTCTAAATTTCGGCGTCTGATAAAAGCAGTGACATCATCCACGGTGAGCGAGTGGCCTTTGTGAAGCTGTTTTCGCATTTTATCGACTACTTCAACGGCTTTGTTTACATCTTTTTCTTTGCCGGTGATTGTCAGTTTGCTCTGGCGGGCGGTGATGTGCACTCCGAGGGATTGGCGCAAAATCCGAAGATAGCTGTCACCCGGGCCAAACAATTCAAGCTGTTTATCAGTTGAATCTAATTGTATGGTTACTTCCAAAGTCTTCCTCTATCAGGAACACCATATAAAAAACAAATATGCAAACGGTGCTGCTACCAGAGGCGAATCGATTATATCCAGTACGCCACCGAAGCCGGGAACTTTGTTTGCCGAGTCTTTTTTCTCAGCATCTCGTTTTATCATCGACTCAGCTAAATCACCGAGCTGGCCGATGAAGGCAAAACAAAATCCAAAGACTATTGCAGCACGTAAAGACATTATATCACAACTTCCGGCGAAACCAATAGCAACTATCACCGCCGCTGCAATTGCGCCGGCCATGCCCTCCCAGCTCTTTGAAGGGCTGATTTTGGGCGAAAACTTATGTTTTCCAAACAAAGTTCCCATTGTGTAAGCACCAATATCGGCAGATTTTACGACAAATACAAACATCAGCAGCGGCCAAAGACCAATATCAATTCGTATTGCTACACAAAAGCCACTTAAAAGCCCCAGATACAGGATTGAGAAACAATTTACACCGCAATTAGCCAATACTCCCGAGGTCCTATAATGCAGATATTGGTAAACAAGCAGAGATAATAGTGTGAAAGTCAATATGAAAAGCAGATAATGTTCCGGCTGAATTTCCAAAAGCTGCAGCCAGTACCGGGATGTAGCCAAAAAGATTGAGGCGATGATCGAGACAGGAGCAAAAATTTTAAGATTTTTAGACGCGGCAAGTTTCGATAATTCAAGCTGAGCCGGTATTGCTAATAGGGCGATAAGGATGCAAAAAATGGAACCCTGCACGTTTTTATCATCGGTACTTGAGACCGTTAGCGAGCCATCCAACCAGCCGTCGAATATGACAACAGTGATAAAGAACACTGTCATTAATATACCGAAGAGCAATCTGTATCTTAACATTATTTATTCTTGGTCCGCGGTTCATAGTTCGTGATCTGTTCCCAGAGAGTTCTCAACTATGAACAATTAACTCATCTGATTGTTCCGAAACGTCGGGTACGTTTTGCATAGGTCAGAATCGCTTTTTCCAAAGCTGCCTTTTTGAAATCCGGCCAAAAAGTTTTTGTGACGTAAAATTCGCTGTACGAAATTTGCCAGAGCAGAAAGTTGCTGATTCTCATTTCGTTTGCTGTGCGTATTAAAAGATCCGGATCGCCAAGTCCAGCCGTGCACAAATGTTGGCTTATGACCTTTTCATCAATATCTTTGAGATGCAGTTTGCCATTTTTGTATTTCTGTGCAATTTGTTTGGTTGCATCCACGATTTCCGCTCTGCCGCCATAGTTGAGTGCTAACGCAAGGACCATGCCGGTGTTAGTGCCGGTCATCTCAATTGTTTTTCTGAGATCGTTTTGTACCGGTGCAGGTAGCCCCTCCATTCGGCCCAGGTGAATTAGCTTGACGTTGTTTTTCATCAGCGTAGGCCGAATCCCAACAAGATATTGAGAGTAGAGATGCATAAGGGCATTGACCTCAGCTTTCGGCCTTTTCCAGTTCTCGATACTGAACGAGTACAAGGTTAAAGATTCTATCCCAAAATCGACACAGCATTGAGCTATCGTCTCGACGGTTTTTCCACCCTGGCGATGCCCCTCTACTCGCGACAGGCCCTTTTTTTGTGCCCACCGCCCGTTACCATCCATGATGATGGCGATATGATGGGGCATCTGGTCGGCGGCAAGGCCGAGGCGTTTGGCGGTATTCTCAAGTTTTTCTTTGAAACTCATTGTCATTAACAGGACTTCCGTAAGATGCGGGTCAGGTAAAATATATTTAACGCGAGTTATTATCCATCAAAATATGTTTAATCTCAATCAGGCTTATAGTTATTATCTAAATATTGTTTGATTTCTTTTTGGTCCAACACCAATTATAGTCACTGGTTTGCAGATCAGTTTTTCGATTTGGCAAATATAATCTCTTGTGTTTAAAGGCAACTCGCTAAATTCGCTGGCTGTGGTTATATCCTCATCCCAACCAGGTAAGGTTTCATAAATGGGGCTGGCCTGTGACAGTCTGGTAATATTTGCCGGGAAAAAGGATATATCCTGGCCGTTGATTTTGTATGCTCTGCAAATTTTTAATTCCTTAAGCCCGGTCAGTGTATCCAGGTGTAATAGGGCTATGGAATCGATAGCACCTATAGTTGCTGCGTAAGAGACGGCCACGGCATCGAACCAGCCGCATCGTCGGGGACGACCGGTGGTTGTCCCGTATTCGTTCCCCTTGTCACGGATATACTGACCTGTCTCGTTGTCCTGCTCGGAGGGGAAAGGCCCGGCCCCAACTCTTGTTGTATATGCTTTGACGACACCAATGAATTTGTCAACATATTTTGCCGGTACACCACATCCAGCCGGCATGCCGAGTGAGCTGGAGTTTGAGCTGGTCACGAACGGGAAGGTGCCGTGGTCCAAATCCAGCAGCGTGCCCTGAGCCCCCTCAAAAAGGATAGATTTGCCCGTGGCAATGGATTTATGCAAAAATTCAGTTGTGTCCGTTATAAAGGGCACAAGCTTCTCGGCGTAAAACTTACACTTTTCGAAGATTTCATCCGCGCTTAACGGTTCGGCATTATAGATAGCTTCGAAAAATTTGTTTTTGTATTCGACAATAGTCAGCAATTTTGTTTTGAGTTTTTCGAGATCTGTAAAATCAGCCATGCGAACGGCAAAGCTCCTGCCAACTTTATCTGCATAGCAGGGCCCGATGCCTCGAATGGTTGTGCCGATTTTATTTTTCCCAAGAGATTCCTCACGTAATTGGTCTTCTCTTTTATGATAATCCAGGACAACATGGGCATTTTCACTTATTAAAAGTCTTCCATCGAGCGAGATATTTTCCTGGGCGAGCCGTTTAATCCCATTGATTAGAACATCAGGGTCAACAACGACACCATTTGTGATAACGCAGGTGGTAGTCGGTCTGATCGAGCCGCTGGGTAAGAGATGTAAGGCAAACCTGCTGTCACCTACGACAACGGTATGGCCGGCATTCGCGCCACCGCTGTATCGTACAACTATATCGCTGTTCTCGGCAAGGACATCGACAACCTTGCCTTTGCCTTCGTCGCCCCACTGTAATCCTATGACGCAATGATTCATCTATGTCCTTTCCTACAATTTGTGTGTGAATCTTGTGTGTGGAAGGTGTGAATTCCCTGTGTACTTGTTCTTATGTTGAACTGATTTTTTCCACAAGAAGTTCCAAAATCTCTTTCAAATTATCATACATTTTATCACTAAGTTTGTGATTGATCTCTTTTCCATTTTTGCTTTTATATGTGATAATGAAATACCCCTTGGAGTCGAAGTAGGTTTTATTTATTTTTTCAATGGAATTATATGAGATCCTTTTGTTGTTACTGAATACGAGTTCATTTTCATCGGCAAGGAGTTTTCTTTTCTTCCGAACCAGGAACCAGACGGTTAGGGCAGCAGCCAGGCCGACAAATACAAAAGGTGACTTCTGGTTGAAAACCATATCGCCGTCTGGTTTGCCGTCTATGACGTGTTTTTCATAAAAGCTTCGACGCAAAGACCACTCGTATTTGCTAAAGTAACCATCATAAGCAAAGATAGCTGCAACTCCGATGCAGAAAAAAATACTGATCTTGAAATTGGTTCTATTGTATTTGCTGTATGGTGCCTCGATAGCCATGAGAAGGTCCTGAGTTAAATCTATATCAATCGTTTTTGTGCGATTGTCTCCGTAAGGGGCAAAACGAAATTTGGTACGACTTTTTCAGCCATGAGTTCCTCAGCCAGTCGGCACTGATATTCAAATGATTTCAGTGAGTCGAATTTCTCATTGGTTCCCGGGTATTGGCGGACCGTAAAAGACAAACTTATCGCTTCATCAACGGCCTGCTCTTTCCTCTTAGGCCCATAGACATTTGTCTTTGACTCGATGCTGATTCGAGCCTGAGTACATTCATCGTCGGATAACGCCACAACTATTGCCGGTGAGCAACCGATAGGCCTGGCGCCGGGTAAATCCAGCAGGCAGTTGAATGCGCTCTGTGCCAATAGTGCCTCAGCGATAACCTCGTCGTGACTGCCTGAACAATCAAAATCCATAGCCAGAGTGACATCTAACGAATCGATGTCAAGATGGTTGACACTCAGCATATAAGGGACAAGCTCGAGCACCAGTTTATCCTGGTCATAAGCCATTTCGAAGTATGATGGATTGACAACTCCCGAGCCTATGCGGTCTGTTTCGAGGCACACCCATCGATATTGGCCATGCCCACGGTCTTCTTCCAGGCAGTACTCGTTCTTTTCACGTCGGAAAAAACAACCCATTGATGGAAATTGTTTTCTTATCCGCTCAAAAAACGACAGGATAGTATCACGTTCGGTTGGAAGATCTAACTCGGTATTTATGTACATGTCGAGATAGAAATCATCGCAAAGGGAACTAAAACTATTCAACGTCATCTCACAAACCCCTCCAAGGCAGGCTCATGGGATTTTTCCTCTGAGCCTTACTCAAAAGGTACAGAATTAATAAAACGTCAATACGACCGGCAAACATTATACATTCAAATACTCATTTTCCCAGATTTTTTCGGTCAAATCCTGTAATTCTTCATCATAGTTTTTCAGCACCTCAAAATATTCATCGGATTCGAGGGCTTCTTTAGCGTTCTGGTCTTCAGGTTTTGCCGCTTTTGGTAAGACCGAGTTCCTGAAAATCTCATAATGGTCTCTTATCGAGCATGGCATCAGCCAGTTTTTTGGTCTCTTCCAATTGTCAAAACCGTATTCTATTTGCCACTTTCGCCCGTTTTTCATGAAATCCGAGAACATCGCATCAGCTAACGTTTTACCATTTTCATATAGTTCATATACATTATCCACGTAATAAGGAATAAAGGCACAGGGCGTTACATTGCCGTGCCAATCTACATAGGCATAACCACCGTTCCTGCCGTAAGCGATACAGCCTCTGGAAAGCACGCCGCTGTTCCAGAAATCTGCTATACAGTATCTTTTTTCGCCCAATAGTTTTTCCCATTTTCTATATAACTTCAGTCTTTCTTGCGGATGTACCATCAAGTCAAGCTCATTTTTACCTCTGCCGATGGGCATGAGCTGGAATTCCCACATATAACAGGCACCTTGTTGATCGAAGTAAAAATCATAAAATTCGTCGCTTAGCAGGATGTCGATGTTTTTGCTCGTTGCGGTAACGGAGATGCCGAAGGGAACGCCGGCTTTTTTTAGGTTTTCAAAGGCTTTGAGGATTTTATTAAACGTACCGGCACCTCGTCTCTGGTCGGTTAATTTTTCAAAGCCTTCTACCGAAACAGCAGGAGTCACATTTGCCGATTCCGAAAGTTTTTGAGCAACTTCTTCATTAATAAGAGTGCCGTTGGTATATGTTAAAAAAAACATATCGTTGTATTTTTGGTAGATATCGATGAGCGTTCGTCCCTGGCTTCTGTACATAAAAGGTTCGCCCCCGCTGAAAGTTATAAATCTGCTGCCAAATAAATCATGTACCTCACGGACGACTCTGTCCACGATTGGATAAGGTATCGTGGCTGCGGTTCCTGCTCCCGAAGCCGCATAACAACCTATGCACTCCAGATTACATCTTTGCGTGGGAGAGAATACAATAAAGGTTGGCGGCAGTTCCCCATATTTTTCTTCGTATTTTTCAACCGCCAGAGTATAGCTCTGGTCCTGGCGGATGAGATTGTTTTGAACAAACACATCGACGATTTTTCTGATAATTTTGCTTGAGACGTAGCCTTTATCTATATTTCTGTTCAGGCAATACATCATCGCCGATAAAAACTGGTATCTTTTAATCCGTACTTGTGGCAAATCCTCCGTATCATCAGTGACAATGCTCTTAAAGAGGTAATCATCTATTTTCTTAGCAAGCAGTTTTCTAAGGTGTTTATGACTTACCATCTTTTTCAATGTTGAGGATACCAGTTCAGGCTTCATCTTTGACTCCTTTCCAGCATATCAACAAAACCGAGATGATTTATTCAAAAACACTCAAACCAAACCTGTGATTTTCTCACATATTCAACCTTATCTCAAGAAATAAATAAGCACAAAAGCACCCAGAATATAACAATAAAATGCAAAATATTTCAGATTGGCGGTTCTGGATGTTTTTATCAGCAGCTTCAGAGCAAATATACCTGTCATGGCGGCTGCGACTGAGCCGGTTAAGACAGAGATGATTGGCAGGCTGCCGGAACTTATTTCGGCAAAATCCTTGATTGATTGAATTAATGCCGCTCCTAAAATGGCAGGTATCGCGATCAGAAAACTAAACTCAACCGCCCATCGCCGATGCAGACCTACCAGTATAGCAGCACAAATAGTGGCACCGCTGCGCGATATTCCCGGCATTATGGCAGCCGATTGGGCCAGACCGACAATTAACGCGGCCCAAATGCCGAACTCTCGAAGACCCAGCCGGGTCTTTTTCCTCCAATCCGTAACCAGAAGCAATGTCCCTGTGATAAGCCACATCGATGCTACTACTGTTAAATTACCTCGGGCGGCGGAGAAATATTTTTCGAGCAGTAAACCAATAACAGCGGTTACGCCGGTGACAAGAATTGCCAGAACGAGGATGTGGACGCTCGGGCTTCTTTTATAAATTTCAACAGGATTGTTCCCGTACTTGCCCGAAACCAGCAGATTTCTAACAAAATTGCTGATAGATTTGCGAAAGACAATAAAAATTGCCGCGACAGTTCCCACATGAACACTCAAATCGAACAGCAGCATTTCAGGCGTTTCGGGATTGAAATCGAAGATGTTCTCGAACAAAACCAGATGCCCGGACGATGAGACCGGCAGAAATTCCGTTGCGCCCTGAATAACGCCTAAAATAACAGCGTGTGCAACGCCCAGAGACGAGCTCTCCGAGGGGAAAAATAATCCGCTGATATACCGAATCAAACCGATTTTATAACATACAATCAGTGCGATACCGGCATAAATTCCTGCGAGCAAATCATCGGCCAGAATTCCCCAGCCGGCAGGGTACTTTTCGAGTTTGCGTACCGGCCAGGGCTTGGCAATATCGAACAATCTGAACAATACAAAGCCGAGTGCCGTCGTCGCGCAGATTTGCCCGGGTGAAAATGTCTTTAAGCTGAAAAATATTACCGCTAAAAAAGTCACCGCCTGACCGGCAGCTTCGTCGACAACGACTTCGCCGGGATCGTTCTTGCCGGTCGCGGCGATTGCAGCGGGGGCGAATTTTACACAGATAATCGAACCGGCTAAAATAAAGGCCGCCATTACAATTAATATTGTGACAGGTGGAGCTCCGATATAGCACATCAGGCCAAACAAAACGGTCGGCGGAAGCGAACCCCACGTCCCCGGAGCTAACGGCAGCCGGCCAAGACCGAAAGAAGATGTCAGTAATCGTTTCATATTTGCTGAAGTGTAACTCAAAAAGAGAAGTTTATCAAAGGCTATTAATGCAATTCTCATTCTCGCCTTTAACAAAAACCCGCAGTAAAACTGCGGGCTAAATATTACAGATACTCAATGTCATCCCTGCCTAATGCGGACCGAGGCCATATTTTTTTCTGTCATCCCGACCGAAGCGCAGCCGAGTGGAGGGATCTAATAAAAAACGTCATTGCGAGGAACAGCCTGCCCTGAGCGAAAGTCGAACGGGCGGCAATCCCTATTCCGGGAAATTCAGGCTGGCGAACTCGCCGTGATACTTCCTCGCCGCCTCATCGTAGGCCTTCGCCGCATCGATTTCGTTCCGGAAGCTGCCTAAATATATTCTCTTCTTTTTGAACATTATACGGGCAATCCATCTCTTCTGGATTTTGTCCCGGTAAATTCCTTTGTATTTTGAAACGCCTGGCCTGGAGAATTTCTTCCTGTTGCGTATGTTCTGGGTTCGCGTTGCGGCTCTGAGGTTGGCACTTCGATTGTCCATGCTGTTTTGATTTTTATGGTCGATCAGCAATCCGTCGGCGATCTCTATAATTTCGCGATGCATGTATATTGTAGTAAATTTTCTTCCTGTCGGTTTTCTTTCTCGTCGTACCGCGTAGAAATTACGCGTTCCCTTTATCGAAAACCATTCGTATTTTCGCAGCCGCTTGTAATCGGCAGGGTCCACCTTTGCGTACTTCGGCTGCGACATGCGAATTCGCCGAAAAGCATATCCGTAGCGCAGCCGACGATACCAGAGCACCGGCCGGACGAGTATGTTTTCCAGCCAATCGAAGATGTGAACGCTTGCTTTGATTTGTCCGCTCCCCCGGTGTGAGCGAATTGGTTAATTGGTTGATTGTTTGATTAGATTCTTTGAATTCTCAATTCTCTTGCCGTAAGGCATCCCTTAGGGAAATTCACTAATCCTCTAATTCACTAATCCTCTCCCCCCATAATGGTCTGAAGGTGCGCAGATGTGACGAAAAAAAGCCCCTCTCGCTGCGGCGGCTTTTAGCTAAGTCTCTATGATAGAACAAATAAAAAAAGTTTTTAAAATTTTTATTTTTGTTCGCAGACCTCTGCGCAAATGTTGCGAAAAAATACCCCTTTACCCCGTGAGATGGCGGCCTTTCCTGCTGCGGCAACGGCCTTCGCTGTGACGAGTGGCCTATCTCATGGGGCGAATATTTTCATGGTGTTTACTATCATTGCGAGGATTAGCCTGCCTTGAGCGCAGTCGAATGGGCGGCAATCTAAATTGTCATTCCGAGCGTAGCCGAGGAATCTATTAAAGCAAGCCATCTGCTGAAAAAACCATACCCTAAAACCCATCCCCTATCCCCTAATATGCCTTCCCATATCCCCTTTTTTCTTGCCTTTTTAATAGTTTCAGTGTATTTTGTCCCTGAAGGCGTGATACACCCCGGAGTGTAAAACTTCATCGAATCATTCGTCTGTCATTCCGCAACTGGTGCGGAATCCAGACACGGGATACGAGCGACGAGCGACGAATTAAGGCATCTGGGATTAAGACTTATAAATAAAGGATTTCGAATAGAGCATGGAAAATAATGACTGGCCTGAATACTCGGTGCAAGTAGCATGTGTTCCGGTTATTACATAAGGAGGAATATGACGATCAGATTCCGATGTCCAAAGTGTAACAAAGCATTCTCCATCAGCCAAGATTATACCGGGAAACTAGCAAAGTGTCCCTGTGGAGCGAAGCTGAAGATTCCCGCTGATAATAAACCGCCCGATGCTGTTACAAACAGGGTTCATGTCAAGCAACAAGCAACGGAGGACAAACGACTAAAATTTGAGTCACTGTCCAAGCATTGTAGGATGGGAACGGAATCAAGTCATCCCGACAAGGGAACCTCTTCATCATTTTGTGTTCTACGATACGCATGCAAGCGACGTACTCAAATCCTTATAGTCCTGAGCATATGTTTAATAATTCTATTGTATATCATATTCCAAAGTAATGAGGCGAGATTAGGTAGATTCCATAACGAGGCTGGGGATTTAATCTTTAGCAGAGATTATTCACGTGTAGCATATACTATCTGGAAGGGGGACCAAGATGTTGTTGTAGTGGATGCCAAAGAAGTATTCACCTGTGACTTCGTCATAGATGTCTTGTTCAGCCCAGACGGTCGACGAGTAGGATTTGTTGCCGAGAAAAACGATAAGGAATTTGTGGTTGTGGACGGTAGGGAAGGACTAGCATATGATTCTGTAATGTACCTAACCTTCAGCCCTGATAGTCGACGAGTAGGATTTGTTGCCGAGAAAAACGATAAGGAATTTGTGGTTGTGGACGGTAGGGAAGGACTAGCATATGATTCTGTAATGTACCTAACCTTCAGCCCTGATAGTCGACGAGTAGCATTTTCGGCTGAGAGGAATGATAAGTGGTTCGTAGTCGAAAACAAAAAGCAAGGACCTGAATATGACTTCATATCATACGTGACTTTCAGTCCTGATAGTAGCCGAATGGTCTATAAAGCTTGTATGGGTGACAAGTATTTTATTGTAGTGGATGACAAACCAAGCCCGACCTTTGGTCTCTTATCGAAGCTGCATTTTTTTAGCCCCGATGGGAAACGTTTGGCATATGTGGCTAACAAAGATGGAAAGAGTATTGTGATCGTGGACGAACAGGAAGGGTCGTCCTTCGATTCAGTGCGCGGGATAATCTTCAGTCCAGATAGTCAACGAATAGCTTACCAAGCTAAGCAGGAAAGCCTATGGCTTGTTGTTGCGGACGGTAAGAAAAGTCCTCTCTATGACAGTATTTCGCAGTTATCCTTCAGCCCTGATGGGAAGCATCTCAAATATGTCTCCAGGAAGGATGATAGAAAATTCATCGTTCTGGACGGAGTGTCGAGCCCATTCTATGATGATGTTTTAGGATCATCCTTCGGCCCTGATGGGAAGCATCTAGCGTTTTTCGCCAAGAAGGATGGTAAAGAATTTGTCGTTCTGGACGGAGTGTCGAGCCTATTCTATGATGACGTTTGGGGATTATTTTTCAGTCCTGATGGGAAGCGTTTGGCATTTGTCGCCAAGAAGAATGACAAAGAATTCATTGTTCTGGATGGTGAGGAGGGACCTCACTATGAAGGTATCCTTAACATTGCTTTTAACCAGGATGGGAGCAAATTGGCGTATTTTGTAATGAATGATGACAGATTCGCCATCGTTTACGACGGAAACCAGAGCTCCGAATATGACTTACTGACCTATCCCTTATTCAGCCCTGATGGAAAACATTTGGTATATGTGGCCATGACGGGAAACAAAAGCTTCATTGTTCTTGACGGACAATCCGGACTGGTCCATGATGGGATAGGAACTACTCATCACCTCAAAGGAAAGCAGTTCATCGGTCTGTCAGATTTACTTGACACCGGTTCCATCCTGTACTTCAGCGAAGACAGCAAGCATATAGCCTATATTGCTCATGAAGCGGGCAAGTCCTGCTTTGTTATAGACGGTAAGTATGGCCCCAAATATGATAGAATACTTGGCCAGCCAACTTTTAATAGACACGGTGACATTAGATATCTTGCCGTTCGAAAGAATAGACTCTTTAGAGTTACACAAACTCCGTGACTCCAGAATATTGTTAGGAACGTTTGCTATTTTAGGCTTCGTTCACCTGTGGCGGGGCCATGATTACCAGGCCGACCGAAAAGTAGAAGCATGCCGAAGCTGTAAATGAATTCGTATCTCGTATCCTTCGACTGCGATCAGGACAGGTCTCGTGGATCGTATCCTGACAGGGAGGCCAAAGCTGAGGATAGACAAAGGCGGAAGAAATGGCTATGGTATGGATACGTAGGCGATTCTTTTGTGAAATCTTAATATTTGTGTATAAAAAAGAGGCATTCGGATGCGTCCAAAACGAGATAATTTCATGCACAACGTAATTGCACTGGTGTATGATTTCGACGGGACATTGACTCCCCAGCCAATGCAGGAATTTACCGTTCTTCCGGAGATCGGAATTAAAAAAGGTAAAACATTCTGGGATGCCGTTACAAGGGAAGCACTGGAAACGGAAGGCGAAGACATTGTTACTTACATGCGTTTGATGATTGAGATGTCGAAGCAAAAACACTATCCTGTAACTCCGAAGGTATTGCGGTCGCTTGCAAAAAATATCAATTACTATCCCGGCGTTACGACGTTTTTTAAGCGGCTTAATGCTTACATGGAAACGCAATTCGACATCAATGTAAAATTGCGCCATTACATTATATCTGCCGGATTGAAGGAGATAATCTCAGGAGCAAGTATTGCGAAATACTTCTACAAGATATTCGCATCGGAATATCATTACGATGAGTACGACCGGGCTGTTTTTCCAAAAGTGATTGTGAACGATACTCTAAAAACGCAGTTTATATTCAGAATTAACAAAGGCAAAGAATCCTTACACGAAAACATCAATCTCCATATGCCCATGTTGCTTAGGCCCATTCCTTTTCAAAATATCTTATACATAGGTGATGGTCTGACGGATGTTCCATGTATGACAGTTATCAGAAAGAATGGCGGCTATGCTATAGCTGTATTTAAGCCGGGCGATTCTAAAGGTCTTAAAATCTGCAAAGAGCTTTTAAGAGCGGGAAGAGTTGATTTTATTGCAGAAGCGGATTATAGAAATAAAAAAGAGCTTGATCATTTAGTGAAATTATTGTTAAATAATATTGTTGAAGGTATTCGGTACGGCAAAGAGTCGTTTAACCAGTCACAAAAGTACTTATCCTGAGAGAGAGATGGCCAAAACATCACGTAACAGCAGTCGCGCAAACAAGCGGAAGACAGCGAGTAGCGGAGTAGTGTCGAATTCGATCAAGAAAAAGAGCTCTGCGCGTAGCTCAAAAGCTTCCAGCGCGATTTGTTCGCACAGGACGCCCACGCAACTTCATGCATCAACGTATGTATATAATAAGCCGTCATAGGTCACCGATTATCTGTACCAACTGTATCGTGGGGAGGGTGAACGGGCAGAGTAACGATTGGTTGCATGTTGTCGGTTCATTCTTCCTGATGATTGCTCCGGAATGAATCCGTTCGGCAAGCTCACTCGCCATAAAAATCAAAATTGTCGAGCCCCCACGGTGGCGTGTATACGCCCGTTTGTCCCCGCATACACTCCTCTACTCATCCACGGATCCACTCTTTCACAGATTTGGAAGGTTGTGCTCTTTGCTTGTTTGCCGCAGTAGCTCAAGAAGCTCGGTCAGACTCTGGCTGATGACCTTGGTATCGCTGCAAACACTCATATAATTTGTGTCTCCATCCCATCGCGGCACAACATGGATATGCAAATGGCCCGGCAGTCCGGCTCCCGCACATCGTCCGAAGTTCATTCCGACATTGAAACCGTGTGGTTTGATTGTCAGTGACAAGGCCTTTTGCGTTTCTCTGGTAAGCTTGGTCATCTCCAGCAGTTCCTCGTCGGTTGCCTGGTCAAGGTCAGGTATGTGCCGGACCGGTGCGATTAATAAATGACCGTTATTGTAAGGGAAGCGATTCAGTATGCTGATGCTCTTGTCCGTTCGCCAGAGCACCAGATTCTTATCGTCCTGCTGTGGATGTTGTAGAATGTGGCAGATAAAACATTTGCCGTCTTCGGTGGTTTGGTCGTCGTTTTTTTCAGGATGAGGTTTCTCGTCTAAACCTTGCACATATTTAATTCGCCACGGTGCCCAGAGATTATTACGTTCCATTTTTTTCTTTCGTCTTTTATTTCATATGTTGCTTTTTAATCTTCGAGAAGTTCCATTGTCAGATTTTGTTTGATAGTAATCTTAGGATTTTCGCCGATGCCCAGGGGTATAGAAGCCTGCAATTGCATCTGGTACTGCTGGTTGTATTGTTCTGTCCGTCCTAAGTCAATATTGAATAGTTCCTCGCCGCTGCCCTGCAAATCCAGGAATTTATAATTTACGAGAAAACCGAATTTCCCTCTCATTTGAAATCTGCCGGTATAAGGTATCGGCCAGCTTTGCGGCACCGAGTCGGCTTTGCTGTAAGAGCTGCTTATCAGGGCGAGCCGGCCAATTTCGCTTTGGCGAATCTCATCGAGTCTGTAGGTGACATCTCTCGCTTCCCGCATAACCATCGGAGTAGGTACCGACAGTTTCGATTGCCAGCTTTGCCCGGGACATACTCCTTCGGATGCTTTCTGGATACTGGAGACCGAATCCCATAGGAACCATTGAGAGGCGACATAATCACCTATCATATCAGGGGCCTTGATTCTGCCACTACCGGTATCCGATAGGAAGGCTTTTTCACCGATTTCTTTAATCAGTTCATCCAGTTGCGAGTAGTCTTCTATTTTGCCGGTAGGTCCGACTTTGAACGTGTATGTTTTACCGGCGAAATGTTCTAATGCGTCTTTTTGTTTGTCCCGGCTTCTTCTGATTTTCACTGATTCGCATGTTGCTTTGACAGTTGTAAGTCCATATGGGTCTATTTCGACCGGCGTATATGCAACGACCATTTCCATCGACTCGGAAGACCTGCTCCCGGTAGTCTGCTCCTGTCCGCTCACTGTTTTTGAAGGTTCCCAATCAATGGTTATTTCTCTGCCGGAGACAAACTTATATCGCAGCGTCTGACCATCCTGAAAGTCCACGGTTAGTAGATTTTTTTCTTCGTTTGAGCTTGACGGTTTCATCGTCCCGGCTTTTGGTTCGCATCCTGTCAGAACACTCAAAAAAAGAACTATTAAAATTGTCGAACTTGTTCTCAATCATGTTCCTTTCAACTGAGTTCGCAACGATTTGTAATAAACATGTTAAAACTATATTAATCTACCCTTTCGAGGCTATAGAGCTGCGTGGCGGACATCTTTATCGAATCGGGCCTTTCATCGGTTTTTGAATCAGGATCGATGGCAATCCATTCTGTCAGTAGTTGTTCGCGGCATTCTTCCATTTTGCCTTCGGCCAAATTCAGTTTCATTTGACCTGTATAAGTCTCGGTACTGTCAAACAGAAAGGGAAGTGTAGTTTGTTCTTTGTATAGTTCCTTTGCTTGTTCAACTGAGGGAATGGCATTCATCCGGATAATGGCAATCGGGCGATTATCCGCATCCTGTATTTCTTCCAGCGTATAGGTCTTGCCGTATGATTTTGAGCCCATCTGATCGAAAGAAAAGCTCTTTATGCTGTCCCAGCTCTCGCCCACACTTAACTCGTTTTTCTCGGCAGGCAGCCCTGGAATATTATGTCGAGCTTTGATTGCATTAATCGAAAGCAGGTTGAGGGCCATCTGACCGGCTGAAGAGCCGTCACTGACAACGGACAGAATGTCGTTTACGTCGATAATCCTTGAGACTTGGCCGGAGGTAGTGATTTCTATTGTATAACTTTGACCTATTAGCTTGCTCAACGGATTATTTTTGCTGTCTTCTCTTGAACTGTCGAAGTCCGTAACGATATTGTCTGTTACTTTTGTCTGGTATTTGAGCCCTTCGATTGTAATCTTTACAACGGCGTTGCCTTTGTCGTCGATGCTCTGAATATGCTGGTTGAAGGTCATTTCGATTTTGTTGCCGCTTTGACCGCCTTTAAATTCGGCAGGCCTTTTTGAAGGCAGGCCCTCCCAGGTAGCTTGTCTTCTGGTTTCTGTGGTTACTTTGAAAGTTGCCGAATCGCCCGGACTGAATTTCAGAGCCAATTTGATTGTAGGCTTTTGTCCTTCCGGCTCTACTCCGATTTCGATTGTCTTATTGGGATCGATTTTGAGCTTGGTAATCGCTCCGTTGCGTTCGGCGCAGCCGGATGCCGAAAGCAGTGCGAAAATGACGGTGCTCGCTAAGATGCCATAAATTCTCATTTGTTTCATCTTTTATTCTCTCTGAATGTACTTTTGTAGAATTCGTTCTGCAATTGTACAATCTATATGCTTAAAGACAAACGATTTTTCTTTAATTGTTTCTTATTAGGGGCTACAATTGCATTTTCGGTTTATCTTAAAAACTGTTTTTGGAGATACATGATTATGAAAAGCGATACAGTCAAGAAAGGTTTTCAGCGTTCCCCGCACCGCAGCTTACTGCATGCCTGCGGTCTGAGTGATTCCGATATCAATAAGCCCTTCATCGGTGTGGCCAACAGCTTCTGCGAGATTGTGCCGGGCCACGTCCACCTCGATAAGGTCGCCAAAGTAGTTAAGCAGGCCGTTCGCGAAGCAGGCGGAACTCCTTTTGAATTTAATACCATAGCGATCTGCGACGGCATTGCGATGGGACATACAGGGATGAAATATTCCCTGGCTTCGCGCGAAATCGTCGCCGATTCGGTCGAGGCAATGGTGCGGGCACACTGCTTCGATGGCCTGATTTGCATCCCCAACTGCGATAAAATTGTGCCCGGAATGTTAATGGCTTCCGTCAGGCTGAATATTCCGACGATTTTTGTCTCCGGCGGGCCCATGAAAGCGGGCAAAACAAAAGATGGGAAAACAGTTGACCTTATCAGCATCTTCGAAGGAGTCGCTGAATTCAATGCCGGGAAAATTGATGAAGCTCAGTTGGCCGAGCTTGAATGTGCCGGTTGTCCAGGCCAGGGCAGTTGTTCGGGAATGTTCACGGCGAATTCGATGAACTGTTTGTGTGAGGCAATCGGAATGGCATTGCCCGGCAACGGGACAATCCTTGCCGTTGACCCAAAACGCCAACAGCTTTACAAATCTGCGGGCAAACAGATTATGACCCTTATTGAAAAAGACATCAAGCCGCTCGATATTATCAGCGAAAAGTCGCTGGATAACGCCCTTGTTTTGGATATGGCAATGGGCGGCTCAACTAATACGGTTCTGCATGGTTTGGCAGTAGCTAACGAAGCCGGAATTGAATATGACCTCGATCGCATAAACGCAATTTCTGCCAAATGCCCCAACATCTGCAAAGTCTCGCCTTCGAGCAAATATCACGTTGAAGATGTTAACGCTGCCGGTGGTGTAAGTGCCATCCTGAAAGAAGTCAGCAAAATTGCGAATGTTCTTAATACAGGTTGTCTGACGGTAACCGGCAAAACACTCGGAGAAAATATCGCCGGCGCCGAGATAAAAAATCCCGAAGTGATTCATCCGCTCGATAAAGCATATTCGAAGACCGGCGGTCTGGCCATTCTCAGAGGTAACCTTGCTCCCCAGGGCGGCGTGATAAAAACCGCCGGTGTCGCACTGGAAATGCTTACTCACACAGGCCCGGCAGTTATCTTCGAGAGCCAGGAAGATGCCTGCGACGGTATTCTCGCCGGCAAAGTCAAGCAAGGCAACGTCGTCGTAATCCGCTGCGAAGGTCCCAGGGGCGGACCGGGTATGCAGGAAATGCTCAGCCCGACCAGCTACATTATGGGTGCCGGCTTAGGCGAATCTGTTGCTTTAATCACCGACGGCAGATTCAGCGGCGGGACAAGAGGCGCCTGCATCGGCCATATCAGCCCGGAAGCTGCGGTCGGTGGCCCTATTGGTTTATTGAAAGATGGTGACATAATCGAGATTGACATCCCCAATAACAGGATAAATGTAAGGCTCTCAGATGAGGCGCTGACCGAACGCAAAAAAACATGGAAGCCGCCGAACCCGCGAATTACAAAAGGCTGCCTGGCGAAATACGCCTCCATGGCCACCAGTGCCGACACCGGTGCCGTCCTGAAGTGGTAAAAGACTATGTGTCATTCCTGCGAAAGCAGGAATCCAGCAGGGAAAATATGGGGAGAAGATAAAGTGTGATTACCATATACTACCATTGTCTTGACATGACGCCAGATGATGAGAAATTCGTAGCCGATTCACTAAAAGAGTTAGCTCAACACCTGAAGGAAGACCCAATTAGATTGCTGGTAAGCATTAGGACGCTCACTGATGAACCGAGCGTGGCAAAAGGTGTGCATGAAAAGCTGAATCAACTGAATGACCAATCATGTAGTTTCAGCCGTTGTGCCGCTGACATCGTAACTGCACTGCCTATCGGCAAGGACTTTGCAGCTCGTTTGCTGGTTTATTGTCGTCCAGATAGCTACATCGCCAATGCCGCGCGTAGGGAGAAAGCTTCCGCCTGTTGGGGCGCGACATGCGGTCTATTTTCGGCAGTATACAATCACGACAACAAATTCACTATCTGGCATGAGGTAGTGCACTTGTTATTGGTACGACACGACGACTTGGACGAGTGTTACGAACCCTATCCTCCATATGCAAAGAAGGGCGATTGCGATTGCGAATCTTGTCTAATGCAGTATGCCCCCAGCGAAGAGACAGTTGGTGAATGGCCGTGTCTCTGTGACAAGGTCATTAAGCTGCTTCAGAAGCTCGTGAAGAAAGACCTTTATTTTATAGGTTTCTTGGCAAATGTTGATGATTCGATTTTGAAACTTCGGATAGTAGATGGGTTTTCGATTGATAAGAAGCAACAGAACGAAATAATGCCATTTTTAAAGAAATTGGATTTTTATTATGGGGCAGAATCGGGCTTTGAGATAATTGGTTTTAAACAAGATGGACGATCTAACGGATGTTACTGTATTAAAAATCATTTCCCAGAACTTGTAGAAAGCACGCCACAGGGTGGGATTGTTATTCCTATTGCCAAGCTTAAAGAGATTCAGCAAGGTTTAAGAAATAAATTACGATTACTAAGATTATTCAAAGAGGGGAATATTTTCATGCGATATTCGCTTTTTTATCACTTAAAGGAATCTATCCCTCAAGTTGCACAGATTGGTAGGGAATATCCACTGACAGATCGGACTGTATTTCAGCTTCGTGATGATGAATATGCTCAAGCGGAATCCTTCATTAATAATACCAATATACTGTTCAAACACTCTTTCCTTCAGTTGGCATTTGATAGTTTTGAACAGTCCTATGAAACATGTAATCGAGGCTTAGCCTTCCTTTCTCTGATGATAAGCATTGATGCGTTATTCGGTGATTTTAGCGAGTTAAAGTATCGAGTTTCGAGAAATACAGCGGTTCTTCTTGGTAACAATATAGATGAATCGCAAAAAATCTTTGATGATATGAATGAACTTTATAAGAAGCGTTCTGCTATTGCTCATGGTGGGAAAGATGGGAAAAAAGTAGAATCCAAAGATGTTCTAAAGTTACGTAATTATGTGCGTGAATCAATAAAATCAATAGGCAAACTTAGATTAAATCGTAAAGAACTTTTAGACATTCTAAATCAATCTGGTTTTGGTCAAAGTCCTTTGCTAAAATGATTTTTTGCACATTGGATGGAAAAACAAGCTATGATGATCGAATGACAATTAGAATCCGTGAAATCCGTGGTTAAAAAAAATCCCTGGTATATTGCCGGACTGCATTTTGAGTGTATGGAATCTATCAATTGCTAATTTGATCGGTTTTTTATATAATTAGATTATATGTCGTAAACAGCATATTTAGAGAAATGTTATGGAAATAGAGCAGATACTCAAAGAATTCAAGCAGCAGATAACCGTGCTTTACGGACGGCGGCTTAAAAAAGTTGTGCTCTATGGCTCTTATGCGAGGGGGCAGGCCAATGATGAGCATTCGGACATCGATCTGGCCGTTGTGCTGGCAGGGACTGTTGAGCCCTGCGAAGAGATTAACCGGATGGCCGATATTTTTACAGATCTGAATATTGAGCATAATGTTCTTATAGCGGTGTATCCTGTCTCCGAGAGTAATTTCGAGACAGTCAAAAGTCCCTTGCTTATAAATGTCCGTAAGGAAGGTATAGCCTTATGAGCCAGATTCAGGCGCTTATTGAAAAAGCCCGCAGATATTTGAGAAGTGCCGAGTTATTGATTCAGGACGGTGATTATGACTCTGCCGTTTCGCGGTCATATTATGCGATGTTTTATTCCGCAGAGGCAGTGCTGCTTAAAAAGAAAATGACTTTTACTTCACACAAAGCTGTTATTTCTGCTTTTGGCCAATATTTTGTGAAAACAGGGATTTTTGATAAACGGATGGGCAGAGACCTGAATATAATTTTTGGTGAGAGACAGTTGGGTGACTACGAGTCTAACTCTTCAATATCAGAAGATGATGCACGCCGTACGTTTGAAAGCGCCCGAGGATTTGTTGGCCAAGTTGCAGAATGGCTGGAATTAGATTTGTCGGATGATTAATCGTAATAGTACGCCGTGGTATGCTGCCGGATTGCATTTTGAATGCGTCGAATGCGGCGGATGCTGCTCCGGACCGTCAGAGGGTTATATCTGGGTGACTCGGCCGGAAATTGAACTCATCGCTGATTTTCTAAAGATTTCTATAGGCCAGTTGCGGCAACAATATTTGAAACGCGTCGGTCTGCGAACGACAATCATCGAACAGAGTGCCACGAAAGATTGTATCTTCCTGCGGAAAATTGACGGGCGGAAACAATGCGTGATTTACCAGGTCAGGCCGAGCCAGTGCAGAACCTGGCCGTTTTGGTCGAGCAATCTGGCCAGTCCCGGAGCCTGGAATAAAACAGCTCAAAAATGCCCCGGCATAAATCGCGGTAAACTATATAGCTTCGAGAAAATTCAAAAAATCAAAAGGAACAAAAAATGGTGGCAGGATGCAAAGAAACCAAAAGACTCCTGCGAGAAGTAGCCCAAATTTACGACTGGATCGATCAGCAGCTTTGTTCTCATGGTGACTTGACCGGGCGGTGCGATGCCTGCGGCCGGTGCTGCGATTTCGAAGCCTATGACCATCGTTTATTTGTCACCGGGCCCGAACTGGTCTATCTGGCTGCAAGCCTGGATGTCGAAAAACTCCGGTCCATGCCCACGAGCCGATGCCCCTATAATGTGAGTGGCCGGTGCACTGTTTATAAATATCGTTTTGCCGGTTGCAGGATTTTTTGTTGTAAGGCGGATGCGGATTTCCAGAGCGATTTGAGCGAGTCGGCTCTTACGAAGCTGAAGGCAATATGCACGCAATTCCAAATTCCCTACCGTTATACCGAGCTTGCGTCTGCTTTGAATAATCCCGTGACTGTTTAATATTTATCAATCGGCAGGGGGATATTGTCCCTTGGGTCACGCAGATTGATGTATTTTACACCGCCGGAGAGCGTACCGTGTTCTTTGTAATAGCCATAGAGCTTGGCTAATTTCTGCTCATCGGTGGATTCCAGATACTTTTGCCATGTGCCTAATTCGGCTCCCCATTGAATTTCCGTATTGTCCCTCGTATAAAAAACAATGTGTGGTCGGCTGCCGTTTTTTCTACCGTTGTAATTGCTCACGTCGATGCCGGCAATTTCATGAAGTAACGGTTTTTTAGGTGTGACATCTCTGTCCATTTTATTGATTCTATCCAAAATGGTTATAGCCGCGGTCAGATCGCCGCGGTTCCATGCTGTGCCGAATCGAGGTACGTCCGTTACCAGAGACAGCCCTTTTATTTCCACTATCGGAAGATGCGGCATCGGGACATAATCGAGCACGACCTGCTCGGCATCCACGTAGAATGGACTCAGGCCCGATTTAACAAGGGCAATAGGTTTCCTGAATGTGGCATGGACTTCAATTGATTTTTCTGTGGTCAGTGCTCTGACCTCGTCCAGCCATGCGGCAGATTCAAGATTGTCTGCTACCAGACGTGCGGCTTCTTCATCGAGTCGAAAATTTCTGCCGCCTGCATAGGCGAGGATTTTCGCCTTCAACTGCACACCAACCCATTGAGGCGCATCTACCAGGACGACCGGGCCGGTTTCGACGGGCTTGGATGACTTAACGTACTTCTCTGCAAAATAAAGAAGTGCTCCTACGGCCACTACGGCACAGGCAATGGATGATATTTTCAAAATTCTTATCAAACTCGGACCGAGCCGCCTTGATTTTTGCCTTTTCTTCGCTCTTAAGGCGCCGGGTTTGAATGATATTCGTTTCTTCTTGTTTTTTCTCTTCCTTCTTGTCACGGTTATCTCATATCACGCTTGATATTCCACAAGCGATGAGTATGCTGTCTCGACGATTTTTTTGCACAAATCACTCATTGAAATTCCTGCCTTGGCTGCAGCCTTCGGCAAAAGTGAATGCGTTGTAAAACCGGGAATAGTATTGACCTCTAAAGAGTAGGGGATATCATCCTCGCTCAGGATAAAATCAACTCTTGCGAAATGCCGACAGCCGAGGGCATCGAAACAATCAAGTGCCGCCCGGTTAATGCGAGCTGCGATAGATGGTTCAGTGATTGTATCGAAGAGAAACTCGGTTTGCTCGTCGACGTATTTTGCATGATAGTTATAAAAACTGGTTTGTGTTCGGATCTCGATAATAGGCAGAGTCCGGCCGCACAGGATGCCAACCGTCACTTCCCGGCCCGGCACAAATTCTTCGATCATACAATTGCCAAACTCATTCAAAGTCTCATTGGCGGCTTCGATTGCCTCTTCAGGCGTAGAGACAATACTCACACCGACGCTGCTTCCCTGCCTTACCGGTTTTATTACATATCTATCGGCTAAATATCGCAATTGTTCTTTGAGTTTCTCGATATCGACCTGAATATCGAACTCAACTGCCGCCGGTGCTGTCACTCCTGCCTCGGCAAATAGCTTCTTGCCGGCCATCTTTTCAAATGCGGCCTGGCTTGCCGTCGGCCCGCTGCCCGCATAGAGGAGCGATTTGTCTTCGAGGATTTGCTGGAGTTGCCCGTCTTCGCCGAATTCGCCGTGCAGGGCGGGGAAAAAAATATCGATGCTGTTATCTTCCAGTGTGTCAAGTTTATCCGGCCGGATATCCGCCATAACAACATCAAAACCAGCTTGTCTTAACGCTTCGGCGACACATTGGCCGCTTTGAAGGCTGATTTCACGCTCGGCTCCGACTCCGCCGGTTAGGACGGCAACTTTAAGTTTTTCGTTTAGTGTTTCCAATTTAGTGCCACTGAAATTGCTTAATTCCAGATTTCGATCTCGAGCTCCAGGTCGATATCAAACTGTTCTTTAACTCTCTGTTTGACTGTATCAATTAGTCTCATGACGTCGCGGCTTCGGCAGTCTTTTTCTGCAATGATGAAATTTGCATGTTTTTCACTGACGACGGCGCCGCCGATCTGCAGGCCTTTTAAGCCCGCTCTGTCAATCAAAGCCCCGGCGGAAACTCCTCTTGGATTTTTGAATATACAGCCGGAGTTTTTCGTATTCAGCGGCTGATTATTCTTCTTGTATATCCAGATTTCCTGCACCGTTCGCATGATTTGATCCGGATCACCTGTGCTAAGTTTCAATCTTGCGTTTAGAATGAATTTTGCCGTAATGTTTGTTCGGCGGTAGTCAAATACCAGCTCCGGTTTGCTCTTCTCGAAGATACTGCCTTCACTATCCATCAGCGTAACGGATTCTACCGTTGCTCCGAAATCGCCGAAGTTGCCGCCGGCATTCATTTTTACCGCTCCGCCAATTGAGCCGGGTATGCCTGTCAAAGCTTCTATACCTGAAAGCCCCTTCTGAACACATTCCAGAACCAGCTTGCTCAATTCTACCCCCGCCCAGGCGATAACCTCCTGTCCGTCAAACTCTATTTGTGTGAACTGTTTGGCTCCAAGCTTGATAACCGCTGAGCGCAGACCCTCGTCACATATCAGCAGGTTGGAGCCGAATCCCATTACGTGAATCCCGATTCTGTTTTCGTTGCACCGCCGAACAACTTCCTTAAGCTGTTTTGTCGTCTTCGGCCTGATACAATAATCGGCAGGCCCTACAAGGCCGTACCA
>CAZFOQ010000051.1:0-26511 GCA_964520535.1 uncultured Pirellulales bacterium
AAGAAAAAGATGATATGCCTCCAGGTGGCCCCGGTGGAATGGATCCCGGCATGGGAGGTATGGGCGGCATGGGAGGCATGGGTATGATGTAAAGAAGTAGACGTAAAATTTCGACTCCCAAAACAATAGAAAAATGAACCAGAAAATAATCCGGAGTGGTATTATGCAAAAGTCATGGAGCAAAGCAATCTTTATCACAGTGTTTTTGATATCGGCGATTGGAAGCAGCCTTAAAGTCAGAGCTCAAACACCTTTGCCTGATTCACCCGAGAAAGAAAAAACGCTAAGCACAGATGAACGAATGCAGTGGTGGCATGAGGCCAGATTCGGGATGTTCATCCATTGGGGCCTGTACGCAATACCCGCTGGCGAGTGGAAAGGCGAAACCAACCACGCCGAGTGGATTATGCTGACAGGAAATATCCCGTCTTCGGAGTATGAGAAATTTGCCGGAAAGTTCAATCCGGTCAAGTTCGATGCCAAACAGTTGGTAAAGCTCGCCAAAGATGCCGGGATGAAATATATCGTGATAACATCCAAGCATCACGATGGGTTCTGTATGTATGACAGCAAGCTCACCAACTATGACATCATTGATGCCACACCGTTCGGGCGTGACCCGATGAAGGAGTTGGCCGAGGCCTGCCAAGAAGCGGGTCTGAAGTTTTGCTTCTACTATTCAGTAGTGGACTGGCACTATCCGGAGTTTCCTGCCAAATATTCTCAGCGGGGAGGCTTTCACGGTGATCCCAATCCAAACGCCGACCTTGAGAAATACGTTACCTATATGCAGGGACAGGTGCGTGAGCTGCTGACTAACTATGGGCCTATCGGAATTATGTGGTTCGACGGCGGCGGGTCATTTCGCAATGCCCCAATGCCGGAATTAGTGCATTCACAGGAGACAATCGATCTTATCCGGCAGCTCCAACCTGCATGTATTATAAACAACCGATTGCGGCTACCGGCGGATTATGGCACGCCGGAGCAGAGGATACCCGGCCAGGCTCCCGAGTACGATTTTGAAGTATGCATGACACTTAACCGTCACTGGGGCTACAATAAGCATGACAATAACTGGAAATCGCCGGATACAATTATTCGCAATCTTGCAGACATAGCCGGCAAAGGCGGCAATTATCTTCTGAATGTCGGACCAACCGCAGAAGGACTTATTCCGGAAGGCTCGATAAATACTCTTCGCGAGGTAGGCATGTGGATGAAGAAATATGGAGAGAGTATTTATGGAACGACCGCAGGACCATTCGCCAAGCTGGAATGGGGACGCTGTACGGCAAAGCCCGGCAAGCTGTATCTGCACGTCTTCGACTGGCCGACAGATACAAAACTGGACGTCCCGGGCCTTAACGAAACTGCCACCAAAGCCTATTTGCTGGCGGATAAAAAACGTGCCGGCCTGGCCGTAACCCGAAAAAATGAGAATACTCTTGTTGTCACTGTGCCAGAAACGGCACCGGATGATATTAACACAGTGATAGTACTTGAAATAAAAAAATAAGAAGAATTCAGGAATGAAAACAATCAAAAAGATAAGGAGTGAGTTATGAACCTTAAACCTCTGGATGACCGAATTGTGATCAAGCAGTCAGACGCCGAAGAAAAGACCACCGGCGGGATATTTCTGCCGGACGCGGCAAGAGAAAAACCGCAGATTGGTACCGTTGTCGCCATCGGGCCCGGCAAAATACTCGATGACGGCAAGCGAGGCAAGATGTCGGTCAAGAAAAAAGATGAAGTTATTTACGCAAAGTACATGGGAAGTGACATCGAGATTGACAGCCAAAAGTACGTCATTCTCAGAGAAAGCGATGTGCTTGGAATCGTGGAAAGATAAACGAACCTGAACAGGAATCAACAAAACAGTCAAGATTAAGAAGAGGTAATAAAAAAATGGCAAAACAATTAATGTTCGATGATGCGGCACGAGCGCAGCTTAAAGACGGCCTGTCACAACTTGCCGGAGCCGTGAAGGTGACTCTCGGCCCGACCGGCAGAAATGTGATCCTGCATAAAAGCTGGGGCTCCCCGAAGGTGACAAAGGACGGAGTCTCGGTCAGCAAGGAGATCGAGCTGCCGGAACCGTTTAAAAATATGGGAGCCAAGATGGTCAATGAGGTCGCCAGTAAGACCTCGGATGTTGTCGGCGATGGAACCACAACGTCAACCGTCCTGGCGGAGGCCATCTACCTGGCGGGCCTCAAGCACGTGACTGTCGGTGCAAATCCGATGGCCATTCAACGGGGAATTAACAAGGCCGCTGCCGCCGCAACAAAATATATCCAGGACGTCAGCGTCCCGGTAAAAGGCCACGACGACATAGCTAAGGTTGCGACCATCAGCGCAAACAACGATCCATCAGTAGGCGATATCTTAGCTGACGCCCTCGACGCCGTCGGCCCTGATGGTGTCATCGAAGTCGAAGAAGGCAAAGGGATGCAAAACGAGCTGAACGTGGTTGAAGGTATGCAGTTCGATAAGGGCTACATATCACCGTACTTTATGACTAACGCCGAGACGCTCGAAGCTGTGCTTGAAGACGCCTACATCCTGCTGCATGAGAAAAAAATATCCAACGTTCGTGAGCTTATCCCCCTGCTTGAAAAAGTCGCTCAAGTAGGCAGGCCCCTACTGATCATTGCCGAAGATGTCGAAGGCGAAGCACTGGCGGCACTGGTTATTAATCGCCTGCAAGGAGTGCTAAAGGTTTGTGCGGTCAAAGCTCCCGGCTTTGGAGACCGAAGGAAAGCAATGCTGGCTGACTTAGCCGTTACAACCGGCGGGCAGGTAATAACTGAAGATCTGGGCATTAAGCTCGAAAAAATCGAACTTTCCCAATTAGGCCAGGCCAAGAAAATCGTCGTGGACAAGGAAACAACGACAATAATCGAAGGAGACGGCAAAAAGAAAGATATTACCGCACGTTGTGATCAAATCCGCAATCAAATTCAGAAAACCACCAGTGACTATGACCGCGAGAAATTACAGGAGCGCTTGGCCAAACTAACCGGCGGGGTCGCCGTCATCAAAGCCGGGGCCGCAACTGAAACTGAAATGAAGGAACGCAAGGACCTGCTGGATGATGCGCTCCATGCCACAAGAGCAGCGACCCAGGAAGGCCTGGTCCCCGGCGGTGGAATCGTGTTCCTGCAGGCAATCAATGAGGTGGACAAGGCCAGAGCAAAGGCTAAAGGCGATGAGAAAATCGGCTTTGATATCGTAATCAATGCTCTAAAAGCACCGACAACTCAGATTGTTGAAAATTGCGGTGAACCTGGTGACGTGATTGTTGCACAACTGCTCGAAAAAGGCAAGAATATTGGCTATGATGCCAACACCGGCCAGTTCGTCGATATGTTTAAAGCAGGAATTATCGATCCGGCAAAAGTTGCCAGAACAGCACTGGAAATGGCTGCTTCAGTAGCAGGACTGATGCTGACTACAAATGTATTGGTTACAGAGCTGAAAGACAAGGAAAAAGATGAAGAGCCCATACCAGGATCGATAAGATAAGACACAATGGACCGTGACATGTGGCCCTGATTTCGATTTACGAGCGGCAAGTCATGAGATTCGAGACAATGGCCAAACGAGATTATTATCAGGTTTTGGGCGTAGATAAGAAAGCTTCCGCTGACGAGATTAAACGCGCATATCGGCGCTTGGCGATAAAGTATCATCCGGATAAAAATCCGGGCGATAAAAATGCCGAGGCAAAATTCAAAGAGTGCGCCGAAGCCTACGAAGTCTTAAGTGATTCGAACAAACGACAGCGCTATGACCAGTTCGGTCATGAAGGTCTCCGTGGAGCCGGCATGCACGACTTCTCCCGAATGAATGTCGAAGATATCTTCAGTATGTTTGGTTTCGACGATTTCTTTGGCGGCATTTTCGGGGGACGCAGTAGAAGGTCGAGCCAAAGGTCCGGACCTACTCGCGGTTATGATTTAGAAACGACCGTAGAACTGACCCTCAATGATGTCGCCAAAGGTGCTGAAAAGATGATAGAATTCACACGTCAGGATACATGCGGTCAATGTAACGGCAACGGCTGTGCCAAGGGAACCTCGCCTGGTCAATGTCCGACCTGTAGAGGAACAGGACAGGTTGCACGAGGAGGTGGTTTCTTCCAGATGGTCTCGTCCTGCCGGCAGTGCGGCGGCACCGGACAAATTATTACCAATCCCTGTAAAAAATGCAAAGGGACAGGCAGAGTGCCCAAAAGAAGAAACGTTAATATCAAAATTCCGCCCGGCGTGCATGAAGGACAGGGTATCAGAGTTGCCAGCGAAGGCGAACCCGGCAGAGGCGGAGGTCCGAGGGGTGACCTCTATTGTTATGTCAGATTGAAGCCTCATGAATTTCTGCAGAGAGATGGAAATAATCTAATCGCTGTCGTTCCAATAAGTTTTACACAGGCTGCTCTGGGGACGACCATTGATGTACCCAGTCTTAACGGCACTCGAGGTTTAAAGATTCCGCCCGGAACCCAATACGGCAGCATTTTTAGAATAAAAGGCCAGGGCCTGCCGAATATGCGAACACATCAAACCGGCGATCAGCTCGTACAGATAATAATCGAAACACCAACAAGGTTAAACAAAGAACAACAGGATCTACTGAGAGAATTCGCTAAAACTGAAAACAAGAGGATTTCTCCAAAATCCCAAAGCTTTTTTGAGAAGCTGAAAAAACATCTTGGTAATCATTGATGAAAAAGAAAGATAAAGAAAAACCAAAGGCTGAAGATTCTCACGAAGCAGAGCAAAAAGAGTCTAAAAAGAATGACGAATTGCAGGAGCTGCTTGATACCGTAGAGAATCTGAATAAAGAAAAGAACGAGCTTTTTGAGAAACTCCAGCGCATTGGTGCCGACTATGCGAATTTCCAGAAGCGGGCTCCCAAACAAATAGCCGATACCATTACATACGAAAAGGAAATGATTATTAAATCGCTGCTGCCAGCTCTGGATAATTTTGAGCATACGCTCCAAAATGCAGACTCTGCGGAAGATGTTGTCGTGCTTGCCAAGGGTATCCGGATCATTTACGACCAGATGCTCGACATTCTTAAGTCGCATGGCGTAGAACAGATAGAGACATTGGGTGAACACTTCAATCCGAGTATGCACGAAGCGATAATGCAAAGAGCTGAACCGGAAAAAGAAGATAATATTGTGCTGCAGGAGTTTCAGAAGGGATACAAACTCAATGGCCGAGTAATACGTCCGGGTAAGGTGATTGTCAATAAGCTGCCATCCGAACAACCTGCCGACCAGCAGGAGCAAACGGCTGCGGAAAACCAGAAAGACGATGAGGAGACAGACGAAAACTAAACGTTAAACATATTCATTGAGTGTATTGTGCATTGGCTTCCAACACTTCGTCTCAGAAGTCTGAATCGGTAATATGAATCTTAAGCGAAATAGGGGAGAGGAAAATGCGATTTCATTATCTTCGACAGTTTGCATTAATAATTATTTTCTGGTTTGTGCTTTGTAGTGCAGTCATAGCAGCCACAAATAAGTGGCGGGCGACTACGATTTGGGACGCAGGTTTTAAGCTGGAACGTGTTCTTGTCGGTGATGCTGACAGCAGTCGTGAGGGGAATGAAGTTCTGGTTCTCAGCGGCGATGGACAAGTGGCTGTTATCTCAAAAAGTCCGGTCGGTTGGAATGCAAAGGTAATATGGAAACACAGCGGTGAGCTTGTTGGGGCCGCTATTGCAGACCTCGATAAGAGTCACAAAGGCAATGAGGTTTTTGTGGGAGGGGAAGGTGGAACGATCGAAATGGTCTATCCGGATGATATGAAACATTCAACAATCTTCGATAAAGGTATATCGATACATGGCCTTACTGCCGGAGATGTTAAGAGTGTTGCCGCCGGTGACGAGCTTGTCGCTGTCGATAACTCAGGTCAGGCGTTTATTATCTATAAAAACGGAGAAAACTGGAGTTGGGAAGAAATTTTCAAAGATACCGGCAGACTGCGTGATGCCATTATTGCCGACCTTGATTTGGATCATCCGGGAGACGAAATATTAGTGGTAGGAAGCTCTGGAAAGGCAACGGTCCTTTGGGAAGAGAATGGAAACTGGACGAATAAGACGATTTGGAAAAGTTCCAAAGGTCTGGGAAGAGTCGCGTTTGGAAAAGTTGGAGCCGATAACAAGGATTTTAAGGTGGCAATAGCCGGAGATTCCGGAGAGGCAATTTTACTTGAGCGGCACAACAACGACTGGGAAGGGAAAGTAATCTTCCAGCATAGTGACCAGCTCCGGGGCATTGCCATAGGCAATATTTATCCAATTAGCCGAGGCAATGAGATTGCGACTTTTGGATATTCGAAAGAGGTTGTTGTTCTTTATGAAAATAATGGCCAATGGAACAAAACAGTTGTCTGGACCGACACAGACAGAGCGCATGGCCTGGCATGTGGCGAATTCGACAACAGCAACAACATTGAAGAACTGGTAGCTGTAGGATATTCCGAAAAAACCACAATGATTTCGTACGAAGAATCAAAATAAATATTATACAGCCAAGACGAGGGAATTGTGATGCCGACTTATGAATATATATGTGAAAGTTGTGGATGCGACTTTGAAAAGTTCCAGACTATAACTGCTCAACCTCTGCGAACCTGCCCGAAGTGTGGCAAAAAGAAACTCAAACGCCTTATCGGCACCGGAGCGGGCATCATCTTTAAAGGCTCGGGATTCTATCAGACCGATTATAGAAGCGAAAGCTATAAAAAAGCCGCCGAAAGCGAAAATAAAACTTCCGACGACAAAAAGAAAGAGACTAAAACCGACGAAAAAAAATCCAAAACAAAGACAAAAAAAGAATCTAAAACCAAAACCGGCAAAAAAGATAACAAGAAATCTGCCTAAGCTGCCGGTCACTTCAGATTTAATGATTGACTAATTGCTGAGGTGGGAATCTCTTTCCAACTAAGAAGATGAGTTTTAAATGTTATCAGTGACAATAGTAAAACCGCCATCTTTAAAAGATATGTCTTTCACCTGAACACCTCTGATATTCTTTTCTTTAAGTAGTTGGTCAATATCGACAACAATATTCGGATATTCAAATTTCATATATGCCGGTATTTTGAGCTCAAATGCCTGATCAAGCCAGTTCATGATTTTGCTTACGTGGCCGCTGACAAGAGTCAGTTCAAATGTCACATTGTTATTGTCAAAGCTTAGGAATCTTAACGAGGCAGGAATAAATGGCACAATGAACGACTGAGTCCTGATATAGAAATGGATTATGTCACCTTTAACTCTTGCGCGTATTATATTTCGAGGCAAAAGTTCATTCGAAATAAGGACCTTTAACATTTCCTCAAGACTGAAAGTTATTTTTGCCATAGTTTTCCTTTGCCGGCTTTTACATCAAACCAGACATAGTATAAGAAAATTTTTTTATAGTCTGCAAGCATCTTTTATATCATTCTATTTTACACTGCCTGATAAAACCTTTGCACAGAGAAGTATAAAACGTCATGAGATTCCTTGCAGTATTTTATTTGAGCTGCCGGAACTGACTCGATATTCCATCGGTAATAAGGCTAAACTGCTTAGCTGAGCATGTATGAATAAAAAATCTGGCCTATATGTGTAATTGGTCAATCCATAATAGGAATTGAAAATTGGACAAGTAAATTTCACATAATTTCCTCTTTGACTGAGTTAATGAATATGTCTTTAGGGGATCCGGAATAGATTTTTTTGTGACCCGCTATAAAACCTCGTGAATGTCACTTGAATACTTTAAGCATCTCTTTACTTGCCCGTTGATATTGTACATAACTGCTATATGTGGAAAAACCACTATAAGCAGGATAATCGTTACATTTGTTATCCGTGTTGGCACATATATACAGACTATGATGATTAGTTCTCGAATAAAGTAGTCAGGATACTGATAGGTAATTATCAGCTTATGGTAAATGTGATGTTACGATACAGGGCGTATCCTGTATCGCCCAGGATGGGTCAGCGACAATAGCCTTTTCCCTCGGCGAACTCGCTGACCCCTTTTTTAATTTCTAAGTAACAATAGATCCTTTAGTTCTGAATCTACAGCTTCCATAGGCCCTATTAATGCAGATTTAGTCTGAAACTATATAAGTCACTCAATATGTAAAAAACCTCACCTCACACAATCCATAAGAGACGAATCCCTGTTTTGAATTTATCTCTTGACTGAACATCATTTAATTTGGTATATAATGAGTATAGTGAGTCGCGCCATCCTGGATATTCATCTATAGGTTTTCATTTATAAAGGAGTAATATTGCGATGTAAATCCGGGGATCTTTCTTACAAACTAAAGAAAAACACACATAGATCAAAGTCTCCGAATTTTTATTTCTGAATGAGGATTGTAACTTTCATTCGATAGTTTTTTGAAGGAAAGGGGTACGAACAGACCAAAAAATATTATCCTGGATTGAGATATGTTATGATGCACGGAGGGTAATTTTTATTACTGTTTCCTATCGGAATATTCAGCCGGTTTCAGTCTTCTTTCTACCAGCTTGTCGTACACATGAGTTTGTAGCCGTACCAAACGGCGAAAGCTGCCAATGGGATCGAAAATAAAAGGACACGTTTGACGGTAGGACAGTACCTGGCGGCGACTGCAAGCGTAGCTATCCACAGTGGAAGGTAATCAAGGCTGAGACGCGCGTAGCCGGGGGCGTAATAGCCGGGATTGTGGTACAACCACACGGGCAACGCCAGTAGCAGAGAGGCCACAAGGAATGCCTGAACGCGAGCGGCTTTTGCGCTGGGCCAAAGCAGAAGCAGGATCAGTAGGATCGGCTGAGAAAAAAGCAGACTGTTGCCTCTTGGATCTCCTTCAAGCTCCGCGATCCGCCACCCTTCGAACTCTATCCGAGGGGACGCGCAGAAGGTGCGATATAAGTTCTCCGGCAAGTAGTATAGTGACATCAAGCCATGTTCGGTCGCTCTCTCGGCCAAGAAGCCGGTTTGCCCCTCGTAGATGTATGCATATCCGTTCTCGAACGGACTATGAAACCGTGCTATCTGGAATCCAGCGATGACAAGAACTGCCAGGATGGGAAATGCGAGCAGGCACAGTATTTTCCTGCCAAGCGTTTTGATGTCTTGACGACTCGAGAAATTCTGCCGAATTTGCCACGACTGACCTTCGGAATCCTGAAAGAGCATGGCTATCGGCAGGAACAGTAGCAAGATGGACTGCCCCCTAAACAACGTCGCACCCGCTATGCACAAACCAATCAGGAGCAGTGCTCGCGCTGTATTCTTCTTCATAGCAATTAAGACCAAGGCAGCGGCCATGAACAATATCGCGAAACAATGGTTGATTCGCCATACGGCGCCCATCAGAGCCGGGCGAAGGCTGACGATATACGGCACACCGAACATGGCAGAGACAACCAGGGCGACCGGGAATATGATACGCCCGCCGGAGAGGGACAGCACAGCGAGACTTAAGAGGAAAACTGATAGAACGAAGACGATGAAGATTTCGATCTGGACCCACTTCACCGCTTCTTCCCCTGCTATCAAATCGTGGACAAGGAAGTAGAGCGTTTGGCCAGGCTGAAAGACGTTTAAGACGCGTCCATCATACAGTGCCGTATCACGGACTCTGGAAGGCAAGACTATTTTGCCCTCACGCAGGCTCCGTGCTTCGAGCAGACTGGGATTGCTACCGGTCATCCTCGTGAAGTCTTGTGGACCAATGATATACCAAAACGCAAAACTGATGACTGCCAGCATGAGACTGACTACCCAAAGCCAAGGAATGAGATGTTGTTTTGTCGATTTCATATCAGACTCCCCTATAACTGTAATTTCCCATTTAACGCCATATTCACTTCAATCCTCAGGTTCTATTGTTTCATATAACAAGTCTGACTCAAAATGCAAGACCTAAGAGCCCGTTTTCTCGCTGTTCGACAGGGGCTCTTACATTAAGAACTTTGCGACGGTCCCAAATTTTGTGGTTGAGGTGTATAAAATAAGGTTTCCTTGCCAATATGGGAAATCCCAGTTATAATTTCATGCGTGAATAAATTACATTCTGAGCGATTTTAATGGAGGTGTAGTATGCTGAATTGGGACAAAACCTCAAAAATGTTAGTGTTTCTCGTTCTTGTAGGCTTTTGTGTAACCTTTTTTGTCTGCACGGCCAGAAAACAAATATCCAATGAACTTAATCAATCACTTTTTCAAGCGGTAGTTGACGGTGATATTGATACAGTTAAATCAGTCATTTCAAAAGGTGCCGATATCAAAGCACAAAGCGAAGCAGGTCGTACCCCTTCAGGATTAGCTAAAGAGAACGGTCATACAGAAATTGTTGAGCTTTTACGCAAGCACGCAAATCAATCAGGTGACACAAAGGAGATTATGACATTCTACGATTATGCGGCTGCAGGTGATATAGAACAAGTCAAGTCATTAATATTAGAAGGTATAAATGTTAATACAAAGAGTCAGAATGGAATGATAGCCCTGCACTGTGCGGCTAATTATGGCCACAGGGACATTGCCGAGTTACTGATCGAAAATGGTGCCGATTTTCGTACGGCAGACGAGAATGGAATTACGCCTTTGCATTTGGCATGTCAAAGAGGCAAAAAGGATGTTGCAGAGTTGCTCATTGACAAGGGGGCCGATATAAACACAAAGAATAATAACGGCGTGACGCCCCTGCATTTGTCAGCCCGCCGGGGCCGCACAGATACTGTGGAACTGCTGATCGCCAAGGGTGCTGACGTGAATGCAAAGAATAATAACGGCGGCACACCACTGCATCAAGCTGGCCAAAAAGATGTTGTAGAACTACTCATTTCTAAAGGTGCTGATGTGAATGACAAAAACAATTCCGGCGTGACGCCCCTGCATATGTCAGCTCGCCAGGGCCGCACAGATACTGTGGAACTGCTGATCGCCAAGGGTGCTGATGTAAATGTAAAAGACAAGTGGGTCTGGACGCCTCTTCACTACGCGTGCTGGAGGAATCGTAAAGAGACAGTCGAATTCCTTCTGGCCAAAGGTGCCGATCTTAATGCACACGAGGAAGAGGGCAAGACCCCTCTGGCAGTGGCGGAAGAAGAAGGCCACACCGAAATCGTTGAACTGCTTAAGAAGAACGGAGCGAAGGAATAACAAGCCCTAAATATGGCCCCTTTTTCAGGAACTTGAAAACACCACAATTTTCAGGGGACATCGTGTCTCCGTTTTGACACTACAGACACCGATTTTTCCTATATCAAGTCCGAATAAATGTCATTTTTTTACTGAATTACGCATTTTGCAAAAAAATATCGGGCCAATTCCGGATTCAATGCACTATCACCAAGACACTCATATATGAATCCATTGCAAGCACTCTAAACTCAAGTTATAATACTTTCCACCAACATCTGCTTCTTTATCTTGTGGTTGCCATATTATCGTTGAATCAAAGGAACAGGTATTATGAAAAACCAAAATAAGATTAGCTCAATTCTTATAGTCATTTTTATAGCTTTAGCACTAATGTTAATTGCCATTGGGTCGGATTGGACTGTAGGTTCTCCTGAGGCATTAGTGCTGTGGGTCTATGGCGATCCGAATAATCCCGATACTGAGCAGATGTACGTTAAGCTCAATGGTGCGAAGGTTACGTATAGTGCCGACTTGACACAGGAAGACTGGCAGCAGTTGACAATTGATTTGACAGCTTTCGGTATTGATCTGACCAATGTCACGACACTTACAATCGGTTTTGAAAGAACCGGCACAATCGGCGGCTCAGGGATGATTTTACTTGACGATATTCAACTGTATCGGCCACGAGAACAATAAGTCAAATAAGCGGCAGCAGAGTTGTGCCGATGTAATTTAATTGTGTCATTTCGGGTCTATATCGATTTATTCGGTATAGACCCTTTTTTGGAGCGCCGATCTTATTCTTGATGTTTATCATAATCGGAATAATCCTGGGAGCATTTCTATAGAAAATCCTGCTTTGCTGATATAATTGATCATATAAGGAGGCAAAAATAGAAGTGCAAGCAGATTATGGCCTCACTGTGGTTCTCAAACAGAGATTTCCGTGCCATGGTGGATTTATAGCAACAGATACTACCAAAGAAGGTAATATCAGTTGAGAATTCATGAAGAATTTTGTAATCTAATATAAAAAGAAGTCTTTATAGATTGTTAAATTGCATGTATGAGAAATTTCAGGGAAGGCAACAGAAAGATATGTCCGGATTTTGAAAAGAAAACGCCTTACATCATAGTCAAGTTGAACATGTAAGGCGATAAAGTATGTAGTTCAGAACGAGCAGAAGAATATATAACCATATAAAAGTGAAACACAGAGCTCTTGCTGAACTATAATAAGAGTATAAGAAATGGTACGTATAGTATGCAAAGAATGTAAAAAGCCACTTAGCAAGAAAGCAAAAAGCTGTTCCCACTGCGGAGCACTGATTGAAACCGGCAAGGTCAAAAAGCAGAAGAAGTGGCATGAGAGAACTTCGGTCACCTTATGCGTGGCGGCTGTACTTATCATCGCAGGCTTAGGGTTTGTACATATTATAACAGGTATAGTGTCACCATATAGACTGCCTTTCGATATCACCCTCAAAGAATCTTTCGGCTATCGTGAAACATTCATAAATGCAAGGAAAATCACAGCAATTCCATACGTGGCTGCAAAACTTAAATATCCCCTTGGTTGTAAAATACTTCAAAAGTTAGAATACATCGAGACCGGTAAAGTATTTGAGACAAAAATGGTCGAGCAGCTCCGTGAAGCTATAAATATATGGCAGGCGGAATTCGAAGAAGGGATTAATAAGCCGGAACAGCAATGGCAGGATCATCTACAGGGACAATTCGAAGCAATTGAGAAAAATACCAGCAGTGCCGAAGCCTACAATAATCGAGGAATTGAAGCCGCCAAAAAAGGTGAATATGAAACAGCTATCTCAGAGTTTACAAGAGTCTTTCAAAAAAATCCTGGACATGCTAATGCTTACTACAATCGTGGGCTTGTTTATGTAGCCATAGGTCAGTTAGGCCAAGCGATTTCAGACTTTACACAAACCATCGAGATCAAACCCGAATTCACCGAAGCCTACACTCATCGAGGACGTATTTATGTCACTATGAACCAATATGACCAGGCAATCCCGGACTTCACGAAGGTCCTTGAAATGGACCCAAAGTGTGCTAAAGTTTATTTCCGGCGTGCTCTCGTTTACTTCGCAAAAGGCCTATACGTTAAAGCATGGCAGGATGTACGTGAGATACAAAGTCTGGGACTGCCTGTTCCTCAGGGATTTCTTAAGAACCTCCGTAAAGCATCAGGGATTGAAAAATAAGCGAAAGTCATCGGATTCCTCGGGTATTATCTCAGAGCAGTATCTTAGCACCAAATTTTCAGAATACATCTGTTGACTTTATCGGTTTTGTATGTTAATCATTCTGAAGAGGCCCACAAGCGGCAAGAATTATATCAATTTCAATTAGAAGGAGAAATATCATGAAGAAAATATATAGAATATATGTACTCGCAACGTTTACAGGGCTGATTCTCAACAGCTTACTCTGGGACGGGCACATAGCAGGAGCACAAGAACGGGAGCAGGCCCCAGGACGTGAGGTTGAACACCAGGAAATAGCAGAGCGAATGGAAATGATGCACGTCCAATTAGTCGAACTCAGGGAAGCAGCCGGGAATGCAGAAAGAGAAGGCCGCCCCGAAGAGGCAAGGGAGCTCCGGGAAAAAGCTACGATGTTGACTCAAGAGATTGAAGAGCAGACAAGGGCAATTGACCGCGCAAGACTCCGTGAGGTTGAGGAACATCTTGAGCGACTCAGACAAATAACTCGAGAGGCTGAAGAAATTCGGGAGAGGATAAGGCTTGAAGTTGAGCAACGTGAAAGGGTTCGACCAAGACCTATGAGAGAACTGCCTTTAAGGCCCGAACTGTTAAGACCGAGAGTACAACAACAATGGGAAAACGTACATAACATCATAGGTCAGATAAGAGAGACTCTCATGAGACGTTTGGGGCGAATAGAGGAAACGTTTGGCGGGCTCAGAAATAACATGGCACAAATGGAAAGAGAAATTCAGGAGCTTCGTGCTGAGAACGAACGGCTAAGAAACCAATTACGAGAAAGAGACGAACTGAGAAGGCCCCGAGACAGGGATGTTCCGGAGCGAAGAGACGCCGAGCGACCAAGAGAGAGATAAGAATTTATAATTCCATGAAATATCGACGAGCTGGGTTTTAGCCGCTTAAAAAATAACATAGCCAGGCTGCGAGTAATGCTCCATAATTTCCAACGGCATAGCCTATAAGAGCCATCAGAATACTTACCGGCACGAGTTTTTCGTTGTGGTGAGCGGCAACCACAGGTGCACTCGCCGCCCCGCCGATATTTGCCGCACTGGCAATCGCTGTAGAATGTATATCCACTCTTAAAAGATATGCACCAAGCACACAAAAAGCTCCGTGTATGGCAATCCAGATATAGCAGCCCAGAATGAACCATCCAGCCGAAGCTGTAAGTCCGGAGACATCGGCCTTGGCCCCCATGTTTGCAACGAATATATAGACAAGAGCCATTGCAAGTTCATGGCTTGCGGGAATATGTCTTGCCGGTGTCAGTGAAAGCAGCAGGCCCATTGTAGTGATTAACAGTATTTTCCAGGATGAAGCGGTGAGAACCGGTTTAAATTCAGGAAGTGTAATTGAAACAATTCCCGCAGCCCATGTACACAACAATCCTAACAGAAGAAGATAGAGAAAATGCCTCATTCTAACAACTCCCTGCTTATGTTGAATTTCAGTATGGGCCATTTCAAGCATCTGTATTCGTTTGCTGTCCACTTTCGTAAAACGATTAAAAAATCTGGAAAAGTTTTTCGAACCTAACAGGATAGGCAGCCAAATAATATAAACAAGATTGTCACCAAGCACGGCAAGTCCAAACCCTTGTCCGCTCGTACCAAGACCTTCGCTTACAGCCGCCATATTGCCAGTGCCGCCGATCCAGCTACCTGCCAGTGTTCCAAAAGCCTTCCATATATCTTCCGGCAGATTGTTCTTAACAAGTAAAAACGCAATAGGAGCTCCGAGCATGACACCGGCAGTCCCGAAAAGCATGACGAAGATTCCCCTGCCCATGATTTTGACTGTTGATGCAACATCCACTTTCAAGAGCATAATCACAATGAACATCGGCAATACGGTTGAACTTAACCAATTGTACACCGCGGAAGTTTTCGTCAATACACCGGTATTTGACATTATCGCCGGAACAGCGTAGATGAAAACTAATGGGGGAAAATAATTAAAGAGTTTCCATTTGGTTCGCTCTTCAAGGAAAAAGAAAAAAGCTCCAATCCCACAAAGAACCGTCAAGACTCCTATTGGACTGGAAACATATGAATCATCCATGACTTATTTCCGTTCAGGAATCAGCCCATTCGGCCGGTATCTCGACCACCATTAAATCCAGACTTTGACCGTTAGATAAAAGCCCGGACTGAATCAGAATCCGCTTATTATCCGGGCTGAAGTTCGGATGTGCATGGTCCGGACGCATCGTATGTCCTGTAGTCAGAAGATGTTTTTTGCCGGTTTTGCGGTTAATCAGATAAACACTGCCCGCGAAATTGTCACCGGCGGCCCATTGACCATCGGATGAGCCGGCACTATGCCAAAAGCCTCTGCCTTCCTCTACCTGACCAAGAACCCGGACTTCTCTTGTACGCAAATTGATACAGAAAATTCCCGTTGGTTTTGTGCGCAGACGGGGCAAATGTGCCATCACATTGAAGATAACGTGATCGGCATCTACACACACTTCGTGCGTGACCCATTCGTCAGGTGTCTCGACATACAAAGGCTCATTGACCGAACCGTCGGCTTTGCAGAACCATATACGCTGCGGGGCATCACCTCCGGTTTCATGGCAATAGATAATCTCGCCCGGCACCCAGTAATTGCTCTGCACATGCCCCATCCTGAAATCCACATCGACGACCTTTGTAATTTCGCATGTTTGAATATCGATGCAGCGAATTCCGCCGCTATTACGGCTCTGTCCACCGATACCAATATATGCTTTGGTCTCATCGGCATCGAGGCAAAAGCCGCCCGATTCTCTCATGCCCTGGGGTAATCTCACGACTACACGTTCATAACTGTTAGGGTCTTTTATCGCGCCGGCTTTGCTGTCGGCAAATAGCAGATCGAGTTTAAGTTCGATGAGCTGTCTCGGCTGGCCCCGACCGCCTCGGGTAAAATAAAGCTTATTCGATTTGCGGGCCACATTCAGACTTCCCGTACCCGTAGAACCTTCGGTCAATTGAATGATTTCGCCGGATTCTTCATTAACCGCAAAAGCCTGAGAACGGCCGCGGCGGCGACCACGCCCACGACTACTTGTTCCTTCATCCTGGCCAGAAGCTTCGTTCCGGCTCGCGCGGTTGGAACGAAAGATAATATACTTGCCATCGGAGGTCCACTGGGGATGCGTCTGATAGATCTTGGAGTCGTTAGCCGGATCGGTTGTAAGAGCCGTGACAGTCAAACCTGTCACCTTGTCCTTGAACATGCGTTTTTCAGACGGAAAGCGTCGGCCAAGATCCGAAGCAAATGCGGAAACTGTTAACAACATCAAGGCCAAAAAGATGATGCAGATAGTAACAAGGTATTTAGCTCGCATTTGCCTATCCCTCAAAATTCCATTGTCTAATAATAGCCGTTTCTGCTAAAGTCGGCATCAGGGATACAATTTGAAATGTCCTATCGATACCTGCTGTGCTCTGTTGTAAAGCTTTCATACCAACAAAATATCAAGTCTATCTTCGAAATTCAATCTTTTCGGTGTTTCTTTGAGGATTTTTCGATGTAGATGGCTGGGAAAATACATATTTTCAGATCCAAGAGGAACATCCGCCTTCTTAATCGGCAGTATTCGTTGTCAAGACTTCCTCATCATCTATCGACTGGTTGTCAACTAATGTAATATTAGGTCGCGGCGGCGGTTGCATATCAGCCCCGAAATAAAAACCAGGTTGAGTCGGCTGATTATATGCAACATTCTGCCAGGCCACGCTCAGTCTATAAATCGGATCGTGCATCAATGTATAAAAACGGTAGTCTGTGGGTATGGTCGTAGTATAAATCCGTAGTTCCTGGTTGTCACGTGTTCGCCAAATAACCTCCTCCCGCCAATCGCCCAAAATATCGGCACACAAAGTTGGAGTCGATTTAGTTCCATTGTTAGACCTACAGTTGCTGGCTGTAAGCAATCTACCAACACCATGTTTATCAATCCTATTACTATTAAGGAGTTCACGAAGCAAATCGCCATCCCACCAGCACACAAAATTTGTCGACGAAGGATTATTGCCGATACTTTCACCCTTGCAGTTACGTAATCCGCCGGGTCCACCCCAGCACTCATATCCCAAATAATCTGCAGTAATATCAGCAGCAAGTCCTCTTCCTGCATCTGAATTCGCTGTCTGCCATATAATCTCCCCGGTTAAGGCATCACGAAGTTCTGCACCGGGATTATTATCCCCTTCATGAATTTGAAATACTTCCAGGCCCGGCCTTTCCGGATCAATATCAGACAGATGCATGGCGTCTCCATGCCCTAAACCTGTAGAATAAAGTCCTGTTCCATCATCGTCAATGGCACAGGCACCATAAATAATTTCATCTTTACCGTCGCCATCCACATCACCGACACTTAGCTGATGATTGCCCTGTCCTGTATATTCATGATTTATACCGTTCTCTATTGCAGTAAAGGTCCACTCGTTGGTTAATTGACCGTCTCGCCAGTTCCATGCAGCCAGGACGGTTTGGCCGGAGTAGCCCCATCGGCCGCGGTAATAACCGCGGCACATAACGAGGCTCGGCCTTTCGCCGTCAAGATAAGCAATGCACGCCAGAAACCGGTCACATCTGTTGCCGTAGGAATCGCCCCAGTCCGTGACGCTTCCTCTTTGCGGAATATAATCTGTTGTGACAAGCTCGGCACCAGTCAAACCGTCGAATATCGTTAGAAACTCCGGTCCGTCAAGGATGTAGCCTGATGAATTGCGGTAATCCGCGTTGGGATCACCGATCACGTTACCTACTCCATCTACCGTTCCATCCGCTGTTTTACAGGCAACCTCAGCTTTACCGTCGCCATCTAAGTCATAGACCATAAATTGAGTATAGTGCGCCCCTTCACGGATATTTATTCCCAAATTAATTTCCCAGAGGAAAGTGCCGTCCAGTTTGTAGGCCTGGAGTATGGGTTCATCCGTGAAACCGGCGTTGCTGTTATCCTGACTATCTCCTGTCTGGTGTAACACAATCTCATACTCGCCGTCACCATCAAGGTCGCCGACAGATGCGTCGTTCGGTGTATACTCGGGGGGAGTCTGAAGAGCAATTGAGATGTATTGGCGCACAGGAGCATTCGCCGGAAGTGTGAACGCGGCACTTTCGGCCTGCTCAGCGCCTTCTATTACGGGCTTTACAAAATAAGAATTTGGCTGGCTCAAATCTACGCCGTTATCAACGTAGTTCGTGCTTTGCGTGATGGGCTGATCGTTTAGTTTGACCGGCTCCGCCTCGCCGGCCGAACGGTAGAGGTTGAAGGCAATATCGTCCGGCTCGGTTCCCAGCATACGCCATCCAACGTAAACCTTGCCGTTGCCCTGATTAACTGCTACTATTCCACGGTCGAGGTTCTCCATCTGTCGCTGCGGAATTTCTATCTCTATAAAAGATATTATTAAACACCACGAGTTCAATGTACCAAACTCATTCCCAGCCCTATCGGTAATTTCCAGCGTCCATGTTCCTGATATCCCTTTATCATATAAATCGCTGAGATTGCCTTCGGGTTTGTAAGACCCAATGAACGGCGATGATCCTTCTGTGATTGACAATAATGCCTCGTCATCGAGTATCGTGTCATTGAAATCATCTCCACTGCCACCTACTCCCGTAAAAAGCTCAACCCGCGTCCCATCTGGCGCAATAAGAAAAATGTCCAGATCTGAAGTCCATGTATGACTGATATTGAGCTGGACATCCAAATCAGTAATTATGCCGCTCTCTGTAATCGTCAGTGTTGAAGTTGTGATATCTGAGCCGTGGGTCTCTAAGTCGTTGATAGTTTTCGCTATATCATCTGAACAATATACATTGCTTTTTTCAGCCGGCTCCCCATAAAAAGATTTCGGAAGGAAAATCAGGACTATAAATGAGAACAATAGAATGAGCAATCGGTTTGGAAAAAGTATTTTCATAGCAGCACCAAGAGAACACTAAAAAAAGTGCACAACATTTAGTAAAAGACGGTTACTATTTGGAAGCACCCATACCTCTGCACTTACCTGCATTTTTCAATTTATCCCCGATAAATTATGACAATCATCCTTACTTACTGTATAATATCACACCTGTGGTAAAAATTCAATCATTGAAACTGTATTTTGAGAGTTTTATATCCGTGTTATATTAAAAAAAATTGCAAGATGGGACCATTAGATGGTTTTGATTCGACCCCCGTTAAAAAATATTGAAGCTAAAAAAACTCCTGCTTTTAGTTGGTTCCTTCTCTTCTTCCCTTCTTCCGTTCCGTAGGAGCTTCTTCTTATTCGGCTTTTTTGTGCTTTTTTGCTATGTAGCCCCACATCCTCAATATGTGTTAAAATTCAGGTTTCCGTATAGCCGAGTTCATCAAAGCCTGTACCAAAAATAAATTTCAGAGTGCCATAGCACATCCGGCAAGGCCGAATGCAACACGATCCCATCAGGCTTGTTCCTGTCCGGTGGAAGTACCGCGTTCCTCACCAGCTATCAAATGTGGCAGGCCCTCTTCGAGCTCCATATGTTCGGTCAAATCCTGTCCAATCTCCGTTAGAAATCGGCTCGGCTTCATCATCACCAGGCTTCGGGACCGGTTGCGATAAAGCTGGGGAACTACCAGATATAGCTCATCTTTCGCCCTGGTCACCGCCACATGGAAAACCCGCCTTTCTTCTTCCAAATCCTCCTGGGTATTGATGGCCAGGTCTGTCGGAAACCTTCCATCTGCCAGCCAGGGGATGAAAACAACGGGCCATTCCAGTCCTTTCGCCTGATGAACTGTACTCAGTATGACAAATTCCTGTTCTGTCGGTCCTGTCACCACAGTTTCTCCGGAAAATTCTCCCGCCAGGGCAACATCAGCAAGAAAAGCCTCGACGGTATTATACTGGGCGGCGAAGTTCGCCAAAGCTCGAATGTCCTGCCTGCGAAGCTCGGCTCCATCATAATGGGAGACGAGATAGTCATCGTAAGAATGATCCAGAACCTTATCAATAATCTCTGCGGGAGAATTTATTTTTTTCAATCCCTTCATGAGTTCCGTAAAATCCATATAGAACGGTCTGGCGCCGGCAGGAAGTAAATCAGCCGTATTTGAGTCGTCGGCGAGTTTTAAGGTTTCGTCCGCCTGACTGATGTGTTGCCAAATCCGGCGTGACAAAGCATTGCCCACTCTCGGCAACATCTTGAGCAGCCTCAGCCAAGCCAGCTCATCATGTGGATTTTGGAGTATTCGCATATAACATAAAATATCCTTCATATGAGCCTGCTCGAAAAACCGCAAGCCCCCACGAACCTGAAATGGAATATTGCGACGCTGGAACTCCAGTTGAATCTCAAGTGAGTGCCAATGGCTGCGATACAAGACAGCTATATCATTCAGACTCCTGCCTTCATCGAGAAGATGAAGCACATACTCTGCGATAAACTGAGATTGGACAAAGTGGTCCTGTGACGGCACGACGGCGGGTTTTAGCCCCGATGGCCTTTTTGCACGCAGCTTTTTGGGAAGCCGGCGGCTGTTATGCTCGATACTGGCATTGGCAAGTGCAAGTATCTCCGCCGCAGAACGATAATTTGTTTCCAGCCGATATTCCTGAACATTGGGGTATCTTTCCTTAAAAGTAATAATATTTTGAAAACTTGCTCCGCGAAAACTGTAAATAGACTGCGAGTCATCACCTACAACAGTGATATTACGGTGTTTCGAGGCGAGCATATCCACTATTGCTCCCTGAACTGCATTGGTATCCTGATATTCATCAACCAGAATGTACAAGAACTGATTCACAAGTGCACTTCGAACATCTTCGTCATCGGATAGAAGCCTTAACCAGAAGCTGAGTAAGTCGTCAAAGTCCAACAGTTGTCTCTCTCGCTTCCTAACTGCGTAGTGAACTAATACCCTTTCAATTTCTCCAGCTTCTTGAATAAACATCGGATAGCGTTTGGCAATTATAACCTCTAATGGCTCAAGAGTGTTTTGGACGAAGCTGGAAATCGCAGCCAATACTGATTTTTGAGGAAATCTTCTTTTGCGAATGTCAACTCCTGCCTGCTGAACGCAGGAAGCAATAAGGTCTCTGGAGTCTTCTCTATCCAGGATAGTGAACTCGGGGGAAATACCGAGCTTCTTGCCATGCCGGCGAAGAATCCGATTGGCGATATGATGGAAAGTTCCGCCCCAAATATCTTTAGTCTTCTGTCTGACCAGGACCTCAACTCTGCTTAGCATTTCGCGGGCAGCACGATTCGTGAAGGTAACAAGCATTATTCGCGATGGATCCACTCCATTGTGAACAAGCCAGGCCAATCGGTACGTCAGAGCACGAGTCTTGCCGCTTCCTGCACCGGCTATTACCAAAATCGGGCCACTGCCTGCAGTAGCTACAGCCAGTTGCTCTTGATTGAGATCGGCAGCAAAATCAATCTTGTCCGCCGCAGTTCTTGATTGAAGTCTAAATTTCCGTGCCATCGACTTCTATCGAATATTCCTCTTTGTGATTACTTCAAAATTTTACACCGGCATATGCCTTGATAAGACAGGATACACGAAGATTGCCTAAGTGCCAGCCTTTTCTATCAGAACACTTTATAAAGCGATAAACTTTAAGGATAAATTTTTCAAATCCAATCCTGAACCTTTTGCCTTTAATTTTACATGTCTTTTTATAATTGCCATTTACAAATCTTTATAACAAACTATTTGTAAGGATGTTACAGTTTGTGCTCAACTGAGTGCTTTTTTTGTCCCATAATAATGTCTATTAATAATAATGGAGAATTCCGTACTGCTTTCAAAATTCATATGGACCTTCCCTGGAGAAATTTTTTTATAATTTTGGAAGAATTATTACTATAAGAAATCCCCCGGCAAATCACTGCCACCTTTTATTTATGCCTGCTATTGCAAGACCGCCGATTTCCAAAGAATTGCGTAATTTGAAGCAAAAAGATCAATAAATTTAACCTTATATCAGCAAAATAAACACCTACTCGATCCCCGCTATCTTATTCAATCAAAGTAGATATTATCGGCATGAAATAAACAGGATATGCTTTCTGCCCAACCTCTGTAAAAGAAACAAATCAAAAACATCTCTTTATAAAAAACTACAAAAAAAGCGTTACACATTAGTTGCAAGGTGGCACTTGTAGATAGCTATATATTAAAAAAGGGTGATTTATTTCATACAATCTGTCTAAAGGGCCAAATGAAAATGGGAACCAGTATAACATCCAACTTGTCTAAAGGATTAAGCAATAATGGGAATCGGTACTTCCTCATTTTCTTGGCTTCAGCCGGTTTAAAAGTATCAAGTTCCATTGAAACAGATAACGTAGGAAAAATCTTTAATGAATAAACAAATAAGAACTTTTAACTTGTCTTTTTTTGGAGGATTAAATCATGAAAAGTTGTAAGATAACATGGGCGTTGGCATGCATTCTGGGAGTCCTTTTTTGTACAGGATACGTCGTGGAAGCTGCACCGTTAAACGATAACTGTTTTAACGCAATGCTAATCGAAGAGGTTGTCGACCTGGCATTCGATACAACATACGCGACCTTCGATGGGCTCGGAATTGTCATGACAAGTCCCAACATCTGGTATCGTTACACTGCCACACGTACCGGTGAAGTCACAATTAGTCTGTGTGGTAGTGAGTATGACACCTGGCTCGCCGTCTATAGTGGTAGCGAGTGCTACCCAACACCCGGCCGGCTGATTGACGAAAACGACGATTCGCACAAAAGTTCCTGCGATTGGCAGTCGGAGGTTACCTTTACAGTAACCGCCGGTGACAATTACCTTATCGAGATTGGCGGATATGGTTCCCACAAGGGTCCGGGCGTTATGAATTTCATTTTAGATGAGCAGTTTATCAATGACGATTGTCAAAATGCTCAGGAAATAGGTAACGTTACAAACATGGCTTTCGACACCACAAATGCAACTATTGACGGAGCAGGTCTATGCGTACGCGGTCCAAATATCTGGTATGTTTACACTGCTCCGTGCACCGGTCAGGCCACCGTTAGCTTATGCGGCAGCAGCTTCGACACGGCTCTGGTGGTCTATCGAGGCGATGAGTGCTACCCGCAGCAGAAAGATGTCATCGGCTGTAACGATGATTTCTGCGGACACCAATCCCAGCTTACATTCGACGTGGAATCCGGCAGCCGGTATTTGATTGAAGTGGGAGGCTTTGATAGTACGAAAAAGGGAATCGGTTTGCTTAATATAAGCTGTAATGGAGTGGCTCCAAATCCATTTGACCTTGGTGATGCTCCTGATAGTACGAATACCTACTCGGTACCCATGGTCGCGTATCCTGTTACGGAAGTCCTTGCCACTTATCCTACCGTCTTCGAGGATGGTAGCGGCGTTGGACCTTATGGCCCGGTTCATTTGAATCCGACGGACATAGCCTTTCTGGGTAACAGAGTATCTCGTGAGGGCGAAGCCGATATAGGTTGGGATCAGGATGCTATCAATAATATCTCTCCCCTAACTCAGCAAGCTAACCAGGATCAGGCTGACGATGGCGTAATCTTCCCGATTAATATGCCACATTGTAAATGGACCACATTCGATTATAACGTTAACATCGTAACTCCGAATACCGACCTCTATGTCAATGTCTGGTGCGACTGGAACCGTGATGGTGATTGGAATGACGATAGTACCACGAATCCGAGTCTTGCTTGTGCAAAGGGTATCGTATCCGAGTGGGCGGTACAAAATCAGCTTCTTTTCAATCTGTCGAACGGATTGCATCCGATTACTACACCGGCGTTCCTGTCCTGGCAGCCAAAAGGTGGGGCCACCGATATCTGGATGAGAATCACAATTTCGGGGCAGCCCTGGAAAGGTGGAAGTGGTGCAGGCGGTTCCGGACCACAAGATGGATATGAGTTTGGCGAAACAGAAGATTATTATTTCACCCCGGAAACAACCTGTGCCTTCTGTGAAGATACAAACCGCGATGGTGTAATTAACATTAATGACCTGATAACCTACGTCAATCAATGGCTTGCTATTTGTCAATAGGTCGTCCGTATTAGTTCCGACAGCGGTAAAAGAAAGTAACAAATCGTTGTCACGCTTCCCGACGGGGACAAGATCATCATGTAGGGAATGCATGGAGGCATTCATGCCGGGTGATTCGTCCCCATCGGGAATTTTTTTAACAGCACATCGAATCCCGCCAAGCCGTATTGACTTTTCTTGTTTAGGATTTCGGATCCATTCGACTTCGCTCAGGACAAGTTTAGAGTTTCGAGTTTTCCGGCCAAAGGCCGGCATTTTGGCTTTGTTTGGTTTTGTTTTCACCAAATGTCCAGTCCGGTTTTTTGTCATATTCTTTTATTATCAAAGAGCTTGTGTTAATTTTTGCTTTTTTCCTTCTGTATTCTGACTCCTGTATTCTGCCGTGAAAAATTGGCTTTGTTTTGGCTTTGTTTTGGCTTTGAATTGGCTTTGTTTTTGTGCCAATCCTTGCTAATATCCTGAGGGTCATCGAAGGAATTCGCCGGATAGATAGCATGCGTATTTCCTTATCAGGCAGACACTTATAAACATTTCTTGTCATCTTTCTCCTGTCTCCTGAATTCTGTATTCTGCCGTTAAAATTGGCTTTGTTTTGCATAAAAAGGGTCGATTTGTAGAGAACTCTCTACAATTGTCGAATCGCCGATTAAGAGGATTAGCGAATTGGCGAATAAGTTAATTGGCCGACTATCGCCTTTAATCATCAATCTCTTGCCGTAAGGCACGCCTCGGGGCTCCTAAGGGAGCATCCTCAAGGAAAATTCTCTAATGAACTAATCCGCTTTTGCTTTTTACCTGCTATTCCCTATCCGCTATATCCTATCCCCTAATCAACCCTCCATAGTTCGTTACGCATTATACCCAAAATCGGCTAAAACACAAGCAAAATCCGCTTCTTTATAGGAAATTGTCCTTTACTTGCCCCCGTCATTGCGAGGCTTCGTAGCTTTCCAGCCTTCGTAGCCGAAGCTACTTCGGCGGAGTAGGCTAGCGAAGTAGCCGCGGCAACCTAATCCTCGATTCTCGTGCCCCGTGGCCCGATCAACGTCTGGCCGTAACGGCTTCAACGCCCATCAACTCTCATGCCGGATGGCAAACGGTCGAATTGACCGACACGGTCGATGTTAATGAAGGCGATAAAATCTGGCTGGCTTGGCTGTTCGAAGATAATCCGGGCGTCCACTGTCAGCAAGGCACGCCGGGCCAGGTAGCCACTGTCAACTCATCTCAGGGCTGGTCATACGGCATGCCCGCTGACTTCGGCTCCTGTACGACCAGCGACTGGGTCTACTCTATCTGTGTCGGCTATACGCCGGACGAGCAGGACCAGCAGCCCGAATTGCTCGGCAATCCGTATATGTTCACCGGCAGAAGATTCGACCTCGAAACAGGACTCTACTACTACCGCGCCCGGTACTATAATCCCCAAATCGGCCGATTCCTCCAGACCGATCCCATCAGCTACGGCGACGGCATCAACTGGTACAACTACTGCGGGAATAATCCAGCCAATATGGTAGATCCCAGTGGACTCTTGTCACTCGAGGACCTCCCATATAACTTTGGCGATCCAATACAGATTCAAATCGCTTTTTATAATGGGGGTGATTATAAATACGGTCACGGTCATGCAACCAAAGAGCACCTTTTGCGAACTGCCAATGATTTCAAAGTCATTGTTGATGGTAAAGAATATGATGCCTTTTTAGATATGAATACCGCTGATAATGTTGATATGTTTATACGTAATTGGATTACAGCACTAAACTTCAATGGTTATGAGGTGACTGATGCTTTTTTCTTCGACCATGGTGGTGTCTATAAAGGATCTGACGATTATGTACCTAAACCCGAAGAAATTGGATTCAAATTCGGGAAAGAAATCTGGACTGATGATGTACTCTACAGTTGGGGTTGGCGTGTTAAGAACACTCACGGTATACCAGAAAATTTGACTTTCCACTTCAGGAACTGCGCTTGGGGCGGTGAGGCTGGTAAAGAGACTGAATTTAAAGAGCGGCTGAGGAATATAGCCA
>CAZFOQ010000052.1:0-26260 GCA_964520535.1 uncultured Pirellulales bacterium
ACTATGAGAACTGGAGTGGCCATTCAAACCTCCAACTACGTTCGGGACAATGTCCTTGGAAACATCGTTATGATAAAGACATTAGTAAAGGAAAAACAAAAAAGTCCGAAAATAACTGTTATATTTATGCGATATTATGGCTCTATATATAAGTAGTGGGATTAAAAGCGGCTCTGTGTCTTACTGAAATATAAATCCCGCCCGGAGGATGGGAAAATGGCATTTCGTATCCACATTTGGCTGACCCTATGCTCTGGCCTCAATGAGCTCGATGAGAAAATAACAACATTAAGATAAAAGTAAGGAGCCTGTGAATATCGACTGAGCACACTCATTACAGACACATGCTCAGTTTTTTACCTTTATTTAGAGTTTCTGCTTTTTTTTAGAATTACTGTAACGGATTTGTGGTTTTGGCGGCTGGTTAGTAGGTGAAGTGCTTTTTAGTAGTCTAAGGAGTTTTGTAATATAATTTCTTGTGTTTTAAGAGGATAGACATATATTCGTAATGGTCCTACTGGCGGTTGATAATCGCATAGTAGTTCGGTACCTATAGGACAATAGATGTGCTATACTCTTGTCTTGTGCACTCGTGGAAAGCTAAACATTAAGGAAGGAGATAATACTATGGTCGTTTCTCATTATTCCAAGTTTCGTCAGAGTCTCGCGGCTTGTTCTGCAGTAACAATTTGTATCTTGCTTATGCCTGTAATTTCCCGGACGAGATCGTTTGCAGGTAGAAAACTCGAGCCCAAGCCATCGCTCCGGAGCATACAGGCAAAGGTGGCACAAAATGAGAGGTTATACAGTTTGATAAAACTGGATTACACCAGAAAAGATAGTGCAAGCATACCAGACTCTGAACTGTTTGTCCCGGAGCCTCCGGGCAATCTCGTACCCACAAAAGCAGCACCCCCCACAAAAGCAGGCCTCCGAGGTTCGTACCTCAAGTCCACCTGGGCACAAGATGGCATTAAGAAATACTTGCTCAATGAGTCTTACTCCGACTCGGATGAATTGGTATTTGGTCATCTCAGTGTTCTTGACGGGAAGGTACTAAAAATGGGGATGACGCCCGATCTGATGGCCGGTAATATTACCGCGTTGGATGATTTCCAGTGGGCACTGTTTGATGTGGTATTCCTGGGTTTGAGACCCTTCAGCGGACACCAGAAACTAAGCGAACTCCTTGTGAAGGAACATGCCTCGTTCGATGGCGAAATAGATGTAATAGACGGACGGCAGGCATATATCGTGGGTATAAAGAGACCGGGCAAAACATCTTTTACAAAGATGTGGATTGACCGCGAGCGCGGCATGCCCATAAGATACGAACACTATGACCGGCATCCAGACTCAAGCGGAGCAAGAGTGACAAGTGAAGTCAAGTCAATAGAATTGCATCAGCTTCCTAATGGAGGATGGTTCCCAGTGAAGGGAACAAGGTCTGTGCATTACCGTTCACCGAAACCCTATCTGGCATTCGATCACATTACAGTTGATGTAAACAGCATTACTATTAAGCGCGAGGATATCCCCGATTCCTTATTCACGATCGAGTTCCCGGTTGGAGCCAGAGTGTACAATGCTATTACAGGTATCACAACCATAGTAGCACCCACTCTTTTAGGAAAATCTTTGCCGGACATAAATGGCCTTGGAATTGACCTGTCACCGGCTGATGCCAATGACAGAATAATACTTGTCTGTTTTTTTAATATGGACCAGCGGCCGTCGAGGAATTGCCTGAAGCAGTTGAATATAAGAGCAAAAGCTCTTAAGGCTCAAGATATTGTAGTTATTGCCGTTCAGGCATCGAATGTCGAACAGGCCAAACTCGATGAGTGGATTGAGGAAAATAATGTTTCTTTCCCGGTTGGAATGATTGAGACTGACGAGGATAAAGTACGTTTCAAATGGGGCGTACGCTTTCTGTCGTGGCTGATTCTGACCGACAAACAACATATCGTCACCGCCGAGGGATTTGCTTTATCTGAGTTGAGTGAGAAAGTTCAAAATAGATAATTGGAGGTTTAAAAAATGAACTGCAACATAATATCGTCGGCTAAGCATTGGCTGTTGCTGATGTGCGCCTTTATTGCCTTGGAATGCTGTATGCTCATTCCGGGCATGTGTAGGGCAGATGACGGTAGACAGGAAGCATTTTTGGATGCGCAGATGCTCGTTGACGGCTGGGAGGCAAGTTATTGTCATATAGACTCTCTAAAGGTGAGTTGTACAAGAATCCTGGTGGATGAGAAAGGTCAAAATCCAATACGTCTCCAACAAATCCAGTTCATGCATCATGAGAGGATTCAGGATGGCACGAAATTCTTGTCTCGGTTTGCGCCAACCGCACAAGGATTTAACAACGGTGCTGATTATTTGATCAACTCATTTGATGGCAGTATTGGCAGAGAGTATATATATAAAAATAACCATGGTGACGGTTCGATTTGTCGAGGTTTGTGTGACAGTACTACTGAAGATATGAATCTGCTCGCAAAGTTTCTTCAAACAAATCCTCTTTTATCAGCCAAACCTGTATCCGAAAAAGATCCGCTGTGGAAAGTGAAGCTAAGGCAGCAATACCCGCTGGGAATTCCTGTTTTTCTTGATAAGTACAACGTTGCACTTAAATTTGGAGAGGTAAAGGTACGCCCACAACTGGAATACGTGGCCGGTGAGGCTTGTCACGTGTTGGAATTAGATCTTATAAGTCGCATCGAGACATTTTGGTTCGCCCATGAGAAGGGCATGCTACCTATGAAAACGATGTACGTTTCGTCTCCGGATCGTGTGCCTGGAAAGGTAGTCACAAGAGAGGTCAAAGAAATTGCCAGTGTAGCAACAGAGACGGGTATCTTGTGGTATCCTCGTGTAATCATGGAGGAACATACAAGGGGGCCGGATTATTCGTTTACCATTAAAGTGACTGTTGACGAATTTGTGCCTCATTTCAAAGCCCCTCCTGAGACCTTTAGCTATGTATTTCCCAGTGGAACACGTGTGTGGGACAAAATCCAAAATCTGAAGTATATAGCAGGACCTTCCAGCCCAAAAGTATCAGAATCGTTAATGGGTAAATCCTTACCTGAATTAGATGAATTTGGTATCGGATTATCGGCGGCAGATGCCAATGATAAGGCTATACTGATCTGCTTTTTTGATATGGAGCAAAGGCCATCGTGGCATTGCATCATGGAGCTAACCAAGCGTGCAGAGGAACTCAAAGAAAAAGGCGTTATAATAATCACTGTACAGGTCTCAAAGATCGATCAGGCAAAGCTCGATGAATGGGTCAAAGAGAACAATATTCCCTTCCCGGTTGGAATGATTGAATCCGATGAAGAAAAGACACGTTTCAACTGGGGCGTAAGATCCCTGCCCTGGCTGATTCTAACCGATGAACAACACATCGTTCGAGCTGAAGGCTTTTCGGTCAATGAACTGGACGAAAAGATAACAGCATCAGGAAAGAGATAGATTTCTTTGAGTGGACCGGGATTACTTTATTTTAATATTTCGGTTTTTGGTGTTGTTAAAGAGGCATCGGGGGTGATGTTTTCAAGCTCGCCGTGTGCGATTGCTTTTTCAAAGTCCTTGAAGAGTAGCGGGAATTTTTCCTGAAATTCTAATTTGCTCAGAGAGAGTGCCAGAGGACGGCCGTTTAAATCAAGAATGGAGAATTTGCCGTCCGTTTCCAGGCGGATGATCTTCTCTCGCGTTTGGAGAGTCCCCAGATTTTTGCCGTTGTGAAGAGCCGTTTGTTGTGGACGTGTAGTTTGTGAATCTTCGGAACAACCGATTAAGATGAAAATCGCCGTCAATAAGAGGATGACTTGTCGTAGGTTCTTTTTCATATTCACTTCCCTTTATATCGTTGTGAATATTTCTACGCATAGCAACACTGTCATATTATACCACGGTATTAAACTGCATCAAATATATCTGTTTATATTTTATTGAGATAATGGTTTTTTGTGGGATGATTCTTGGTATTTTGGGGAATATTCCTTGCCTGTCGCAAACAACAGGCTATAATAGAGAGCGTTCACTAGGGGTGGCCTTGGATTCACGGGCCTGAGAAAAAACCCTTTGAACCTGATCAGGACAACCCCCGCTCTGGTCTTCGACAAGAAGACGCGGGGGATGAAGCCTGCGTAGGAAAGTGATTGTTTACGATAAAAACTTGACGAGTTTGAGACAAATCGCTTTTTAGCAGGGCGATTTTTTTATTTTAGGACAGGATGTTTATCATGGCAACGCAATTGCAAATTGCCAGAAAAGGCACAATCAGCGACGAGGTTAAATATATCGCCGAAGTGGAAAATGTCGATGCGGCATTGATTCGAGATGAGCTGGCCGCCGGCCGGCTTGTCATTCCGGCCAATTCGCGGCATTTGAAAACAGGCCTGGTTCCGGCGGGGATCGGCCGGACGCTGACGACGAAGGTCAATGCGAATATCGGCACAAGCAGCATTCGCTCTTCGGTGGAGGCGGAGTTGGAGAAAATGCAGGCGGCACTCGACGCCGGTGCCGATGCGATCATGGATTTGAGCACGGGCGGAAACCTCGACGTCACCCGCGAGAGATTACTGGCCGAATGTCCCGTTCCTTTCGGGACGGTTCCGATCTATCAGGTGATTGAAAACCGTGGCGTCGAGGATATCGATGAACAAATCATTCTGGAAATAATTGAAAAACAGGCCCGGCAGGGCGTGGATTTTTTCACAATTCATGCCGGTGTTTTGAAAGAGCATTTGCCGCTTCTTGAAAATCGCGTGGCGGGAATCGTCAGCAGGGGCGGGGCGCTTTTAGCGAAATGGATGCTGCATCATAACCGGCAGAATCCCCTCTACGAGATGTTCGATGATTTATGTGACATCATGGCCGAATATGATGTCTGTTTTTCACTCGGTGACGGACTTCGGCCGGGTGCGATCGCCGATGCCACCGATGAGGCACAAATCGCCGAACTTAGAACGTTGGGGGAACTAACCGCAAGGGCACAGGAAAAGGGGTGCCAGGTAATGGTCGAAGGACCCGGCCATGTGCCGTTCGACCAGATCCAATACAATATGGAAATCCAGCAGGAGATTTGTCACAGCGCTCCGTTTTACGTTTTGGGACCGTTAGTGACGGATATCGCTCCCGGCTATGACCATATCACCTCGGCGATCGGCGGGACGGCGGCGGCTTTTTACGGCGCATCGTTTCTTTGCTATGTCACTCCGCGAGAGCATCTGGGCCTGCCCGATACCGACGACGTTCGTGCCGGTGTTATAGCGGCAAAAATCGCGGCCCATGCCGGCGATATCGCCCGCGGCTTGAAAGGCGCCGCGAAGCGCGACAAGCATCTGAGTATTGCCCGGACGAATCTGGACTGGCAACAACATCTTGCCGAATCGCTCGATCCACAAACGGCGGAAAAAATGCACAACGAGGCCTGCCGGGAAATGAGTTTGAAGGACTCGGCCTCCACCGATTACTGCTCGATGTGCGGCAAAGCCTGGTGTAGCGTCCGGATTAATAAGGAAATCCGCGAAGCGATAAAAACTCACAATGCGGCAAAAACATAAGTTAAAAATTTTTTCCCCATTTCGGTATTATCCGTTAGTATAGCGAGTATGAGCAAAGGCCGAATCCTCATCATCGAAGACGACAAAGACATCGTGGAAATGCTCGTATTCAATTTGCGGGAAGCGGGCTATGAGACTGTCTCGGCATTCGATGGCAAGGATGGCATTACTTTAGCCAGGGCGGAACGGCCGAATCTTATTATTCTCGATATTATGCTGCCGGTTATTGACGGTTTTGAGGTATGCAGGTTACTGAAAAGCGATCCGAACATTTCACAAATCCCGATTATTATTCTCAGTGCGAAATCACAGGAGACGGATAAAATCATCGGTCTTGAATTAGGTGCGGACGATTATGTCACCAAGCCTTTCAGCCCCAGAGAGTTAATCGCGCGAATCCGGGCGATCTTACGAAGAGGCAAAGAACAGCGGCCCGAGAAGAGAATTCAACGAGGGGATGTTGTCATCGACAGCACCAAACATCGTGTCCAGATCGGGGCGGAGGATATTTCTCTCACTTTTACGGAATTCAAACTGCTGGAATACCTGGCTCGGCGTCCCGGTGTGGTTTTTTCACGGGCACAGATTCTGGATGCAGTCTCAGGTGAGGAGACCATGGTCTATGACAGGACGGTGGATGCGCATATCAAATCGCTACGGCATAAATTAGGCCCGGCCAAGGATTATATCGAGACGATTCGGGGGGCCGGATACAGGTTTAAGGAAGTATAAATGAAAAGCAGAATCGTCTGGAAATTCTTCGGTGCTTTTGCCGTCTTGATCCTGATTGTAAACCTCGTGTTGAACTTCTTCGTCAGCTTGAGGCTGAGCGATAATTTTGAGCAAAAAATCTCCGAAGAGTTGAAAAGCAGCGCCATATTGGTCGGCGAAATTCTCAGAAACGATTTACTCGACGGCAGGCAGGAACAAATCCAGAGTCAAACCAGGACTCTGGCAGAAAAACTCGACTTGCGGATTACCGTGATTGACAAAGACGGCAAAGTCCTGGGTGATTCCGAAAAAGACCCGTCTCTTCTGGACAACCACAAAGAGAGACGCGAAATTATTCAAGCGGTCCAAAACGACTTCGGACAAAGCACGCGACCAAGCGAGACTTTGGGATATACGATGAAATATGTGGCGGTTCGCCTCGGTGAACCGGAGCAGGTTCTGGGTTTCGTCCGGCTTGCCGTACCTCTGTCGAAAGTTCAGTTGGAATTGCAGACGATCTATCGGGTCGTATTGTTCGGCGTTATTTCTGCCGTTGTGATTGCTCTCATTGTGGCATATTTTGTTTCGAGGAACATCACTTCACCCATCATGCAGATGCAGCAGACGGCTGAGCGGTTCTCCAGAGGAGACTTCAGCGTAAAGTTGAAAATTAAAAGCAAAGATGAGCTGGGACAATTGGCCAGGTCGTTGAATACTATGGCCGACGAATTGCAACAGAAAATAGAAAACCTTAAACGGATGGATACGATCCGAACGGATTTTGTTGCCAATGTTTCGCACGAGCTCAAGACACCATTGACTTTGATTAAGGGGTATATTGAGACTCTGGAAGGCAAATCCATGGATGACAAAGAAGAGTCAGCCAGGTTTATCTCCATCATCAAAGAACACTCCGATCGGCTTGGACATATCATTGATGATTTATTGAGTCTCAGCGAGCTTGAATTATCGAAAGATTGTGTCAATAAAACCGAATTTGACCTGGAAAAACTCATGGATGAAATCCTGCTGGGATTCGGACGTGCACTTGCTGAGAAAAAGCAGGCTCTGACTATAGATTCTCAAGGCAGCGATTTTATAATCAAGGCTGACCGCGACAAGATTGAGCAGGTTTTTGTAAACTTGATCGATAATGCCATAAAATATACTAAGGAGACCGGACGGATCGAACTTTCGATTGTTGAGCATAGTCAGGAGGTTAGTGTTTCTGTCCGGGATAACGGAATTGGAATACCGAAAGAAGATATTGACAGAGTTTTTGAGCGATTTTACCGGGTTGATAAGGCACGTTCGCGCCGGCTTGGGGGAACAGGATTGGGATTAAGTATAGCAAAGCATATCGTTCTCGTTCATAATGGAAATATTATTATTGAAAGTGAACTCCATCAGGGAACGAAGGTTTCCGTAACACTTCCGAGAGAGTAGAAGAATAATTTTAACTCTTCACCAAATTTTCACACTTTCTTCATATTTACTTCATATTAGAAACGTATAGTTTCTTTGAAAACATGGAAAGGAATATATGAAGAATACAATGAAGACCGCTACAAAGATACTTGCCGTAGCTGCATTCCTCTATTTCTTTCTGGTAAGTATTGGTCTTATGGGTGCGGCATTCAAAGGCTTTGGCAAGGGTTTTGCCGAAAATCTCATTCAAACCACTTCGAATCCTTTTGTGGGCTTGTTCATTGGAATTCTGGCGACCAGTCTGGTACAAAGCTCATCCACCACCACGTCCATTGTCGTTGGTATGGTTGGCTCGGGAGTGATTGAGGTCGCCAATGCCATCCCGATTATTATGGGGGCCAACATCGGAACGACAGTTACAAATACACTTGTTTCATTAGGTCACGTCAGTCGAAGGGATGAATTCAGACGGGCGATCAGTGCGGCAACCGTGCATGATTTCTTTAACCTGATCTGTGTTGCCGTAATGTTTCCGCTGGAGCTTGCGACAGGTTTTCTGCAAAAAAGTGCCACCTTGATGAGTGGGTTATTTGAAGGTGCCGGCGGAGTCAAATTTGTCAGTCCCATTAAATTGGTCACAAAACCGGCGGTTAATCTCGTTAAGGACGTTGCTCTTGGCATGGGCACGTCAGATCTTGCCGGTTACATTGTGATGTTGATTCTGTCTGCGATTTTACTGTTCTTTTCTCTTTATTTTATTGTGAAGTTGATGAAATCTCTCGTGGTCAACAGGGCGGAGATTGTTCTCAACAACGTGATTAATCAAAGACCGCTTCTGGGATTGATCGCAGGTCTGATTTTTACGATTATCGTCCAGAGCAGCTCGATTACAACCTCCCTGATGATTCCTCTTGTCGCAGCCGGCATTCTGACCATTGAAGGGGCTTTTCCCATCACAATCGGTGCCAATATCGGAACGACCACCACCGCTATCCTGGCGTCTTTTGCGACCGGAAACATCTCGGCTATTATTATTGCATTTGCACATTTCCTGTTCAATTTGATTGGAACGGTCTTCATTTATCCCATTAAAACCTTTAGAATAATTCCGATTAATCTGGCGAAATCTCTCGGAGATTTAGCTGCGCGTAAAAGACGGTATGCATTTATATATGTTTTTGGATTGTTCTTTATCGTTCCGATTTTATTAATTCTTATTTCGAAACTGTTTTAACGACCGGAGTATGATATATGTTTAAGAACCTGTTAAGTTTCTGGAAAGGCAAAGATTTCCTGGCACAAGTCTTCGAGGAATTCAAGGATATGCTCGATGACTGCGAGATCATGTTCAGTAGTGTTTGCCGCCGCCTTTTGGATAATTCGGATGAGCCGGATTTGAAGAAAAAAATCTACGAGATCGACCACAAGGTTAATCTCCTGCAAAAGGATATACGCAAGCGGATTGTCGAGCATCTTACTCTCCAGCCGACGGTCAATGTGTCCGCCTGTTTGCTGCTGATGAGCGTTGTGAAGGACGCTGAAAGGCTGGGGGATTATTCTAAAAATTTATACGAGGTGACAGAACTGCTGGAAAAGCCCATCTCCCGAGAGTTGTTTACCGAGTACTTCGATGGTATCGATAAGGATATTCTGGCGCTTTTCGGTCAGACGAAAGAAGCCTTTATCGATGCAGATGAAGAGAAAGCCAGGTTGGCCTGGGATTATGAAAAGAGGCTGGCAAAAGGTTGTGACGAGATCGTTGAGCGGATATCGAAAAGTAATCTTTCCGTCAACGAGGCTGTCTGTTTTGTTTTGACGGCAAGGCATTTTAAGCGGCTCGTGGCTCATTTAGCCAATATTGCCACCTCAGTAATTTTGCCGCTAAGCGACCTTGACTATTTTGATGAACGAAGAACCAGTGAATAAATTAAAAAAAGCAACAATCTGCTTTCTTGTAGTAGTATTTGCCGGGGGATTTTTCAGCAGGCCCTGTCTTGCCTTCGATGACGAAGGCTTTCAATACTGGAGTGGGGCCGGTACCTATTTTAATATCAATGAAGACTGGAGCGGGAAATTTGAAGAAGAGTTCCGGTTTGCGAATGACGGTGGCACTCTTTATTATAATCATTCAGACCTGGGATTCGTGTACACAAGTTTTACGGAATGGTTGGATCTCGGACTCAACTACAGGCAGGTCTTCGAAAAAGACGGTAAGCGCAAATGGAGGCGGGAGAATCGTCCACACTTCAATATCACATTCAAGGTTAAATTATTTGATCTTGATGTGAGCAATAGATCGAGGTTTGAATATCGAGACAGAGAAAACAAAAAAGACGTCTGGCGATATAGAAATAAAATTACAGTGAAACTGCCGTTTGAGTTAACAGGACTGAGGTTAAAACCCTATCTGGCAGATGAAGTGTTCGTAACTCTCAACGATGATAATATTGACAGGAACAGACTCTATTCCGGATTTTCCCTTAATTTATCAAAAAACATCAAAGCCAATATATTTTATCTCTGGCAATCGAGCAGGTCCAGTAGCCAGTGGAAAGACATCAATGTACTCGGCACCGGTCTGACGATCCTTTTTTAGTAGTTTTGTTCCCTACGTTTTCATTGAATCCAGTACGACCAAAGCTGCCGGTACGAATATAAAGACCGGCAGCCACGCCCAGAACTCCGGCATTACTTTGTCAAAGACAACCTGCTCCGTGGCGAGCATCTTGCAGACGAAAGTTGTCACGAAACATGCCGACGTCACTGCAAAGCTGATCATAACAGCCGATTTCATTGATTTTGGATCACGGCAGACAAGAATAGGCAGGCTGATCATAAGCATCACAAGGTTTATGATGGGTTCGGTGATGCGAAAATGTTTCTGACTGTAAAGCTGAGCCAGGTCTCTGACTTTTGTCCTTTGAGTAGCAAGAGTAATCAACTGCCGCAAAGACAACAAGGCTTTATTTTCCGATTTGCGTCTGATCGGGATTTCCTTTGCAGTGAGGTCACTGGGATAAGAATCTATTTTTTTCAGCTTTTTGTTGATGTCGTTTTCCCAGAGCAGGCCGTAAGATGCCCATTGGCCGGTGTTTGGATCCTTGCTATACAGGTCCCACTGGCCGGTTTGGTTATTATAAACAGCTTTCTGGGCATCTATCCGTCCGATATAATCCCAAACGCCCGGTCCTTGTTTGGAACTTGGTTGCCGAAGGATGATCGTAGGATTATATAACGTTGCCGTCTCGCGTTCAAATCTCTGAGAGAAAATGAGCGAACCCTTTTCGTCACTGATGAACCTGACATCATAAGATTCTTCGCCGGGAATATCATCATGGCTGCGCACGAGCTTATCTGCAAGGGGGGGGATGATAAGTTCCTGGTCAATCACTAACACGCCGGTCAACAGCAATGCAAGAAAAATGATAGGTCCTATTGTCCGCTTCAGACTGACACCCGAGGCCATCACGGCCACTAACTCATTCGAGCGGACCATCTTACTAAACGAAAAGGCCGCTGCAACTACTGTTATCATGCCGGCGAAATCCCGAAAGTAAAGTAAGCTGTTCAGGCAATAATAAGTGAAAATATTTTTAATAACCTCGACGGTAGTGAGTTGATCAAGGTTTTCGGTGAATTCGTCGAGATATACGAATAAATCAATAATTATTCGCATGCCCATTAGCACGAAAAAAGCTATTGCATAGCCGATCAAAAAATTCTTTGCGACATATCTATCCAATTTCTTCATAGCTGGTTATTAGTGATAATCCTGAATTTTAGTCGAGGTAAATAATTACCTTAGTTTTTCAGTAATTTATAATATATTCCAACAGCGAATAAGGATAATAATCCCAGTCCTGCCCACATTATTGTTACACCGGAAACGGTCTGTGCTCCTAAGTTCTCGGTTAACTGTTTGCCGCTCATTATGCAGACTATCAACACTGCAGCAGGAATACAACTGGCGCCGAAAGCGCTGAGTAGATGTCCGCCTCTTTTGATTATACCCAGTCCGATGCCAATCAATATCATGGAGACGCAACCTATTCCGAAGACGAGTCGAGAATGTATCTCAGCCTTTATTTCCACAAGTGTTTTTTGTATTTTTCTCTGAAGCCCGTCCTGGAGGGCAGTTAGTGTGGGGCTTGGCTGAAATCTTGATAAACCGAATAATTCAGAAGCCAGTTTTTCAGTATTTAATGAACCGTTTTCAGTTTTGAATTGCTTTGTAATTGTCTCTACGTTATCCGGTGGAATCAATCCGTCAATAATGTGCCGCATTTTTAATTGGCCTGATTCTTGCACCCTTGCGCTGCGGATATCCATCTCCAATTTTGGTTTCAATTTATCACCCTTGATACTCAGTGAGGCCTCCTTACACCTGAGAGTACGCAATGTTTGTTTACTGTTAATATTGTATTCTATAACTGTGATATCACCGGATAAATCTACTTTTTCGTCCTGCGCGGTGCACTGCGTTGCAACAAATCTGACCGAATTCGGCTCACCATACAACTCATAAAAGCTATCAGTATCATTTGGCTCTCCCGTAAGGGAATCATCAAGTTTAAGTGTTTGAGATATTTGGCTTTTAATATCTTGAGCCAATAGCTCCAGGGTTAGTTGTGTATAGGTATCACGGGCCAGTTGTGCAATTGGATCGAACAGCATTAAATCTTTCCGGATTCTTGTCATTTGATCTATTTTTTTGAATTTTATATCATCGCCTAATATTGAGCCAAATTCCCAGGTCGATGATACAAATTCTGCCCCTGCTTCACGTACTGCACCCATTTGGCTTGGCTTTTGTGCTATTATATGTACCTCATTAAAGTTCTCGTGGATTACAAACTTTATCTTTGCAATTTCAGTGGTGTATATCTGTTTTATTTCATTATCTTTTACCTCTGTCACGACCACTCCTGAGAGAGTGTCGTTTATCGGATCAACATGGTCGGCATAAATAAGAATTAAGTACTTATCATGTGGTAATTTATAAAAGCCTTTTTGCTGTATGTTGCGAAACAGCATTTGTTTGGCATCGGCCTTAAGAGATTTTTCTGCCAGATGTACGAAAGTCGGCATGACGTAGAAGCTCAAAAGCAGATTCGCAATCGCTACGAAGATTGCCAATAATAGTCCCGGATGAACCAAAGTCAGTACGCTTATTCCGCTTGCCCTGCAGGCGTCAAGCTCATTATCACCTGTAAAACGGCCGTAAACCAGGGCTCCTGCGAAAAGAGCTGCCATTGGAAGTACGAATGTAAGCGTTATGGGCAGAAAATAGAACATCAGGAAAACTACCTGCCGAGGCCCTGCTCCATATTCCTGAACCGGCTGAAGAATACTGCCCAGGCTCAGGATTAATGTCAACGCCACCAAAGCCAACATGAATACCCTGAAAAGCTCACGAAATATGTATCTGTATAATGTTAAAAGCATTTTTTATTGTTCAATTGATAATATTCGGTCCGTATTTAATATTCACTAAATAGTATTCGCTCAACGATGCTTTGCAACAAAATTCTTACCTGACTGCCTGACAGCGATAATCAATATAGTTTCAGTGTTAGTACCGGGGCGAAGGAGCCGATGACCCTCCAAGCAGTGGCTGATATATGCTTCCAAAAGTAATGTTCAAGACCATTAGATATAAACAGGAGTGTAAGAAGAACAACAGATAGTAGTTTTGTTGGAATAAACCTGCTTTTACTTTTTTCCGATCAACGGCTGATTGATGCTCGGAACCTACACCGGCGATTGTTACCGCGGCATAGACTTTTTGGATAATCCTTTGACGTCCATGATTCAAAGCACAACCATTCCAAAATCGATCCCGGTTTTCAAATCCTCCCGAGGCCGGAGAAAGAAAATAACCTATAAGCTCTAATGGGTTATTTAGTCACGCATTGATCCTTATGGTATGTCCAGCGGATCGATGTCTTTGATTCTCTCGGGATAAATCTCGTATGAATATTTTTTCAGAAGCTCACGTCTGTACTCGGCAAGAATGGTGGTCCTTTGCTCGCTAAGCATCAGGTTTCTGATTTTGTTGTTCATTTTGTCAGTGTATTCTTTAATCTGGCCCGGATTTTTACTCAGGATTTTAACTACGCGCCACTTGACTCCCTGTTGAGCAAAACCTTTTATTGGTCCAACGATTTCATTAGGATCTCTTTCCCACAAATCCTTCCAAAACAGCCCTTCCCTTCTCGGATATGTGTTAAAGGGTTTGACTTCCTTGGCCAGGGAGTATTTTTGTTTGACTGCTTCGAAATCTTTGCCGCTGTCCAATTCAACCTTCACCTGGTGGGCTGTTTCAAGGTCCTGGCACCAGATTGGATCGATCTTCATAATTTTGCCTTCTCTGAATAGCTCTTTGTTGTTATTGAAATAGGCAATCATCTGCTCAGTCGAGGGGGGCTCCTTGATCTCTTTATACTTTTCGCTGTTAGCCTTGCTGTGCAGCATTCTGTCTTCATAGTCTCTTACCTGCTTTAAGAGATTTTCGTCCTTATCAAGATTTAGTAATTTCGCTTCAGAGATATACAAAGGCCCAGACAAAGCCTTCTCCAACAACTGTTCGACACCTTCTGGAGTGTTCAAGTTTTTTGGCCGACTGGGCGGAGCGGGTTCACAGAGAGTATTGAACCAGTCTTCTAATGTCACTTGCCCGTAATCATACGTTGCTAAGACAATATTTTTCTCTTCCGTTGTCATTTCATTCTTTATTTGATTGTTTCGGATAAAACTCAATTGTTTGGGCTTACGGGGTGTCTTGGGATGATTCAATAACCTCTCGTGGATTTGGATTGCTTGCGTATAATTCTCACTCAATTTTTTGATGTGAAACTTCTTATATATTTGTTTGTAGTACTGGTCTATAATGTTTCTGGCTTTTGCGTTTTCAAGAATCCTTTTTACCCGTGTACGGTCAGTATTGGGATCGGCTTGAATTCTTTGCTCTATCTCAGACTCGGTTGCGGTTATTTTATCCTTCATCTTTTGCAGGTGGTTTTGTACCAGCAGGTTTACAAGCCTTCCTTCCCTAAATCGTTGAATTACTTTGCTAATAGATTCGTCTTCGAGATAGCCTTGTTTGCGAGCTTCGGTAATCATCGCTTTTTCTGCTATCATTTTCATAAGTACTGAATTGGCGTCTGGCGGCTCAGCTTCCTCGCTGAAGAAACTATATTCATTGGGGTAAAGCTCTCTTAATAATCTTTTCTCAAGATCTTCTCTTGTGATGATGTAATCGCCTATTTTCGCAACGACATTCGGGTCAGCCGGGGCTTTGACCGCAGGCTGCGTGGTGGGCCGGGTATAACAACTTGCTTCCAAAAGTACTATTAGCAGACCCAGGAGAAATAGGGCTAATTTGTTCGAAAATAATTTCATTGTATCTATACTCCTTAATTGAATATCCGAGATTTTCGCCGAATGCCAAATATATCCTTCGGCAACCTACCTTTTAAATAACACATTGTACACATTATAACTATTCTGCTGCCGGAAACCAGACCAAACTGTCATTTCTCAATTCTTGAGAGTACTTGGCGACAAATGGATTATTTTCATTTCTATTTATCTTAAGGACAAATGTCCCTTGCGATGCTTGGTACCGATGGTTAATATTTAAGTTTTAGCGGCACACTTTTTGAGTTTTCCTTACCCTTTTTTTCAGAAGGCCTTTGCCTGATAATTTGTTCTATGATCTCTTATTATGCTCTCAATACCTTAGGAATTTGGTTAAAAAGCATGACCGTATATAACAGATACAAGATTCCGGCAATTTTTTCTATTGTATGTAAGGATTTTCGAAGACTTTTTTGAATGGAGTCGTTTTTCAGCTCTGTAACATGGTTCTAACTATAATTGTGTAAAAAACTATAGGTTTCTGATAGTTTGGATCACCAAAAAATTTCCTTGCTGGGTATCTGAAAAATCTGTTTTTCCCCAACCAATGAGGGCATATACAACGAACTACGCCAATTGCTGTAATCCTTTTTGTAATATAGGCTTACATATATATCGTGTCTTGTTGGGGCTTTTGGATAGCGAAACTTACAATTATGGAAAAAGCAGAAAAATAAGTAAATTTAAATGCTTCGGGCAGTTTGTAAATTGACATTTTCTGAAGCTTTGGGTAAAATAGCGAAGAGCCAGAAAATGCACAATATTGGAAAAAAAACAAAAATTTAGAATTTAGCCATTGACACAGAATGAGAAAATTGGTAAACTGAGCAAGTAAGTGAGGCATAAGGTTCTGTGCACTCGTTATGTTAGCGAGTAAGGTTATGCCGGGCAGCGCTAAATCTTAGTGGCTGTTCCTAATGTGAGGAGAGTTAAGGTGAGGAGATGATGGAAAGACATCATTTTTTCTTTTCTGTCTTCACCCGCTCTTTAGTCCTCTGAAGCATTTGATTGTTTAATGATGTTTAGCGGCAGCTAACGCTCGTCATTAGAGCAGGAAATGCTCAGAAGATGGGCTGAAAATCGGAGATTTCAGGGCCAAGGGATTGAGCAAGACAATTGAGTTTACTGTGGATAGTTAGCGGTAAATAGATTGTAACAAAATTGTTTTTGGGGGGGAGAAGAAAATGAAGAAATTCTTAATAACATGGGCGATATCAATAGCGTTGTTTGGATCGGTTGGGATTATTCAGGCCAATGAGCCATTCGTTCGGATATCCACAACTCCGGATAACCTTGACCTCGGAACTATGTCGTTCTGGAGCGATGGTGTATCGTCTGCAGTATTAACAGTGCAGGTTGAATCTAATTGTTTGCATGGTCCTATCGTTGCCTCTATAACGCCACTTACGCGAATAGGAGGCAGTACTATAATGCCTGACCGCATTTCAGTAAAAACGCCAACTACAGGTGGATTTGTTACGATGGCAAAGCCGGTATCTATATCAGAGACGACAGAGGGCTCGCATAATATTGCGGTTAATTTCAAAATCGAGACAGATATTACGGACCATGCTGGTAAGTACGGCGGTATCCTTGCGTTTACGGTAATGCCACCGTCGTAAAGGAAATGATAGGGATAAGACAGAACAGAGTTCTGTTGAGTTATGATTAGTGATTTATTTATGCCCAGGATTTGTGGATAAATGTTATCCAAACAGAGGAACCCTCTTTCCTCATAGAGGATGGAGGAGAAAGGAGGTGTGTGAGGTAGTGAAGAACTGATATGTCGCAAGCAGAATGATACTTGCGAACCGTCTAAGAATCTGGCCCGTTCATTAGGCGGCTGAACGATTAAAAATTAGGTGATTGGAAATCACGATTTGAAATCGTAAACCTCATGTGGCCACGGCTCAGGCAGGCACTAAGGCGGGCTTACTTGCCGGAGTCGGTTAAATCAGGCTTAAGCCCGTCAATTGTGTAGCTCAGGTATTTGATAATCCTGGGCGTTAATGAATGGTATTAGCTCCAAAGGCTTATATCGGCCAGATTGGAGCGATAGTTAAGAGAGGGAATGAAAATGGTAAAGAAAAGTTTGATTGCAATTGCACTGTTGGCTTTCCTAGCAACTACTGTACAGGCAGGAAATTTGGCAGAGAACCCCTGGAAGTTTGATGACCATTGGCCCTGGACCTATACGGCTCTGGAAATTTGCCAGATTCCTATCTATATGCACATAGGTCAATATGTAGAATTGATTGACTGCGGCAAGAAGAAAATCACCCTTGTGCAAGTACCTTGCGCGGACATTGGCAAAGCCGGTAAATTCCCATGCTACAAAGGTGAAACGACGTTTCAAATAAGAGCTAACTTCGAGGTACAACTCGGGCAAAAGCTGTATAAGATCGGCCCGGTTATCAAAAGTTGGGCATGTGAGCTGGACAATGATACTGTCCCCGGTGATGGTAACAAACACACGAGAAAAGTCACCATCACAGCCTGGGAAGCTCAGATTTGGACTGTTCCTGCTCCAATGGGTGGTGCTGATGTCCTTGTTGGTGAGGTTGCTATAACAGTAAAACCCAAGTAAGCCGAAGGCATAGAAAGCAGTAGTTTAGTAGTCACTTATCAAAAAAAGAAAAGTGTGTTATCTTTCAGAGATTGGTTGGCTACTTAGAAAGGATATATAGGGAGGGATGACTTAATTCATCCCTCCCTATTTTCTTAAAAGGAAACGAGGGAAGGTATCATCTTAAAACCGTCACATTTACAACAAATTTAGAACAGTCTAAAGGCGGAGACGATGGGCTTGTTCACTTAAAAAAGATAACTGTCTATTGGGATAGAATTATGTTTTTATGTCATAGAAAAGCCTTTGTTTCGAAACAAAACCAATGTCCAAGTGCCTATATATCACTAAACTTTTTCCCTCGAAGTAATTCTGCAATGAAGAGGTGATTGGTTTTGTTTGGTTTGTAATGACGTGAACTTTTAGCCATTTGTACACAAATGACTTTGATCGATCAATACTATGCTATTTAACCTTGTGGGATTTTGCTGTGTTTGATTCTGAAAGGCTTGAAAAAAGACAGCAAAACCACAAATCCCGACCAAACGGAAAATGGCAACATTGAGTAAATCAGTTGTTCAGCTATTGACGTTTATGGAGCAGGTTGATCGCTATTGTGTGAATGATTTGTTTGGTGTTTTAAGAGGATGGATTTTAGCAATAAGGAAGCAAGACGATGTATGGTGATGAATAATTCATTTTTTTGATTTAAAATTATTGAACTGACAAAGAATATCTATTTTGGGATATATAGGACTAAATTAGATAAAACACACATGGAATCCCCAAAATAATGTCTGACTCGACCGAATCTGTAAAAAAATCAGCCCATTATAGGGCGTAAAAAGATTATTGATATTTCTAAGCCATTATAGAGATTGTTTACATATACAAGAGCTAATCTGCAGCACCATAAAATAGGTAAATTGAACAGTTTGGGCTTGACAGCGAGGTGGCAAATTGGTAAAATTGGAAAATGTGAAGTTGGCGGCTATAACAGTAAGCTATAACAGTGAATCAATAACTCTGGATAGGTTGGTTGCCAACACCCTTATCGGAGGTAAGCCCTTTGAGTTGGGGACAAAGGTATAGGATCACAAGTTGGTGATTGTTATGGGGGTTTTTAAGGGAATTATAAAAAGTGGGGCCGCCAAATTGCCGAATAGGTAAAAGCCGTAGTATTGGAGTGAAACTGATGAAATCAGGCACGGAGAATAGATCAAGAGAGATATCAGATTTGGATATCTGCTACGGGTGTGTTTCTTACCAAATCGGGATTGCCGAGCTATGTTCGGCATTTCTGAAGCTGTTGTATTATTAGGAGATGTCTCAAGTTTTCCTTTTGGAGGCGATTAATGCGAAACGTTAATAACAGAAAGGATTTCTGCTGTTACTACAATCAGAAAAACAATGGCAGTGATTGTGGGCGCAATTCTTATGTTGTAAACCAGATTCCAAACGTCCCTGTTCTGGTTAGGCTTATCACAATTGTAGCGGCAATGCTTTTATCCGCTGGATCTGCGTTAGGACAGTACATGGTTCAGCCAATGGAGTTAGAGCTCCAGCCCCGAGCCGGTAAGTTAGTCAAGACGGCTCTGCAGATTAATAGTTTTGATGCCAATGGGGTCATTACAATAGATTTGAAGGTTTTAGAATTGAGCCAGGAGGACGACAGCGAATGGTTAATTTTTGATCCTGATCCCAATTCTGTTGACTATGTAAAAGGTTTTGATGTATCAAAGCTGTCTTCGTGCAGCAATTGGATAAGCTTAGAGAGATCGAGTGTTGATATCCCGCCACTTGGGCAGGTTCCTGTGGAAGTAAATGTAAGAGTACCTCCTGGTGTCCGTGGATTCTATGGTGCCGGGATTATCGTGTATATGCGTATCCAAGATCCGGAATCAAATGTTGCTTTACTCCTTCGATATTTAGTTCCCGTTCTTATTGAAATACAGGGTCGGACGTTACGGCCCCAAATAGAGCTTCAAAATGTCGGAATGGAACACGTCCCTCCTGATGGAGAAAAGCTGGCAACAACAAATATTTCCGTGAGTGTTGAGAATAAGGGCCCGACCTATTCCCGTTTGAAGCCTTTCGGAAGAATCGAGGGCTTTCAGGACGGGCATTGGCGACTAATTACCAGGGCGGAATTCAGAGATACAGGTATCATCCCGGGCGTGAAATTGAATTTGAAAACCGATATCGAGCGGCCTCTGCCAAGTGGTAAGTACAAAATAGCTGGTGCGCTCTACGTGGACGGCAAGCCTGCAAAGGCAATTCAAAAGGAAATAGATTTTGTCGGCGACCCTTCTCTTGAAAGGGCTCCAACCGATGCACCACTTGACCTGAACCCGGCAGAGACCATCATAACCGGTTTGCCTGGTTCTAACCGCTCGCAAACGTTAGAAATTTATAACGCTTCGGAAGCTGAAGTAAATGTCCAGGCACTTTTTGCGTTACCGGATTCCCTTGCAGGGACTGCTACAAGCACCTTTAAAGGGGAGGATCTGGGCTGTGTAGGTTGGCTCAGGATAGAACCGCAACAATTTACACTGGACGGCTATGGGGAAAAGCGCGTACGGGTTATTGCAAAGATCCCGGAATCTGCAGCAATGCATCCCTGGCATTATGCAGTTCTTGGTTTATATGCCCATTACCCTGACGGCCAGACGGCCGGCCGAACGACAACAAACATATGTGTGGGAAATAAGAAATCCCTGGACGACCCTGAGATTTTGGTTAAGCCGGGGAATCTGTTTATTCGTGATTACGAACCGGAAAATTCAAAGTTCCTCGTCGTGATTGATTTCACCAATTACGGGCAAGTCCACTTCAAGCCCGTCAGATGCAGGGCCGGACTGGCAATAATTTCAGGAGCGATGCAGGGAATGAGAAGGGTGAGCACTACGTTAAGCACCGACGCACCTGGTATAATGATGCCGCTTGAAAAGAGGAATTACTCCGGGATTCTTGACATTTTTAATGTGGAGGAAGGCGTATACCGTCTTGAGGCGAATTTAGAATATGCCCCGGGGAAGAGTGAAACCAAACAAATAGGCTTACAGGTCTTAGCCAGAGGAGGGCTGAGGACCATTAACATTGTCCAAACAGCAGAAGAAATCGCACCAACCGATGTTATAGAGGTTCAATGGTAGTATTTTGGAAGGGAGATTTTTTTACTAAAGAAAGATGCTGGATTGCCGATACAAGGCAAAAAGGCTATTACAGAAAGGGACGTTGAGTTATGGCGCGGAAAAATAATGGTCGAATATTATCGGTCGGTGTTATAGTAGCCTGCACCGTTTTGTTTTGCACTCTGAACGTCAGCGCCCAGTTTCAGGCGGTTGAGGTAACGCATACTATAACCGGTTCGGTGGGACTCGGTGGTGTGACTATGAATGGTCTGCGTGGGCCTAATGGTCAGCCTGTTACTACCGAGGAGAGTGGTTATTATATTGCCGTTGTAAAGTGGGGCTGGAGTGGTGTGGTTACACCGCAGTTGGATGGCTGGAACTTTGATCCGCCCAGTAAAAGCTACTCTGAAATTACCGGCGATTATGATAACCAGGACTACAAGCCACAGCGGATTACCTTTACTATATCGGGTACAGCTAATATGGAAGGTGTTCGAATGGCTGGTTTGCCGGGTGAACCGATTACCGGCGCCGATGGTACGTATAGCGCAATAGTTGAATACGGCTGGAACGGGACTGTTGTACCAGCCAAGGATGGTTACGAGTTCACACCGGCAGAGAAACTGTACCCGAACGTCAGAAGCAATATGCCAAGGGAGGACTATACTGCAAAAAAGATTACAATAACTATTTCCGGTACAACCGGAGTAGCGGGTGTTTCAATGCAGGGTTTGCCGGGCAATGTTGTTACCGATGGTGTTGGCAATTACACAGCCACCGTTGACTGGGGATGGAACGGTATAGTCAGACCTGTAAAACAAGGTTATACGTTCATGCCGGAGGAGATGCCTTATACCGATCTTACTTTTAATCAGGCGAATCAAGACTATACTTCCACACCCATAACTTTTGCAATTTCCGGCTCAGCCGGTATGGCAAACGTGGAAATGAAAGGCTTCCCAGATACCGTTTCTACCGATCTGAACGGTTATTATAACGCTAATGTTAACTGGGGTTGGAGCGGCACAGTTACACCACAGTTGGATGGTTATAGCTTCAAACCGGCTTCCCAGAGCTATAGTAAGGTTGACAGTAATCGGGATAATCAGAACTATGAAGGTATCGTGAAAACCTTTACTATCGCCGGTACGGCGGGACAGGAAGGTGTGCAAATGTTTGGTCTGCCGGGTGATCCGGTTACCGGTCCTGGAGGGGCATACAGCGTCACTGTGGAGTGGAACTGGAGCAATACGGTTACACCGACAAAAGACGGCTTTGAGTTTAAGCCGGCTGATGTGCTGATACCACCTGTTACCAGGGACTTGAAAAATCAGAACTTTACCGCCTCACCAATGACTTTTACAATTAGTGGTACAACTGATGTGCCAAGCGTAACACTACAAGGCAGTCCGGGCAGGCCTGTTGTTTCCAGTAGCAATGGTAGCTATAGTGTCAATGTCCCCTGGGGCTGGAGTGGTACCATTATACCTAAAAAAGACGGTTATGAATTTAGCCCACCCAGCACACAATATACTGATGTTAGGGATTCAGAGATCAATCGGAGCTATATCGCAACACTGTTGAAGCGGACCGTATCCGGTACGGTTATATCCGACAAAGGGCAACCGGTTGAAGGTGTGCTTATAACGGGTGATTTAGGTATTACTGTAACAACGGATGCCGGCGGTAAATACGAGCTGCAGGTGGATCACGGCTGGCGTGGCATAATAACTCCTGTTAGTGAAGGTCATACGTTTAGACCTTCTGATAAACGATATACTACCCCTGTTACCCGGGATATGGTAAACCAGAACTTCAGTGCCGTTGTACAGATGTTTACTATCACTGATAAGGTTACGATGGCCGGCATACCGATTCCGAATGTGAAGATTACAGCAACTGATATTCCCGGCTCAACGGCCACCGATGCTCAGGGTAATTTCAGTATCAAGGTGCCTTATAACTGGACAGGGGAAGTCACACTGCAAAAAGATGGTTTCAATTTCAGTCCGCCAAGTAAGTCATATCCGCCAGTTACAGCAGATCTTAAAATGGGTCAACCGGAACCTGTTACGCCTGCACCGGCACCTGCAAGGAGGCCGACTCCGGCTCGTGGTGGGTTGCCGGAGGAAGTTCCACCTACGCCGTCGGAAATTCAACCTGCGAGGCCAACGTTACCGCCGACACTTCCTGAGCCTAATCTACCAGCCGAAGATACGGAATTAATAAAGTTACGTAAACAGTTGGAGGCGTTTATGGATCGGGAGAGAAGAGGACCAGTTGGTGCACCTGGTGAACCATATGATCCGGGAAACGTACTTATTTCTGATACATTCACAGATGATGATCTTGCCACAACAGTACTTGAGACCTTATCACAAAGTGCGGGTATTCCAATTGTTCCTGAGGATACTGTTTTTGGACTGGTAACCTGTACTCTGGATCGGGTACCTCTCGACAGGGCGCTCCAAATCGTCTTGGCTGGTACTCCTTACATTGTTAAAAAGACGCCGTATTATTATCTGGTTTCTCCCGGGGATCCTAATAGCCCATTGTTCCCGATTGTAAGCGAAACACGTCCGGTAAAGCTGGACTATACCAAGGCGGCATCAGCAGTAGCACTGCTATCTGATGTTTTTCTACCTTATATCAAATCCGATCCCGATCCTAACAGTCACACGGTATTGGTTACCGCGCCTACTGGGATGATGGAGCGTATCATCTCAGACCTGGAACAGATCGACAGAATCCCAATCCATGTTATGCTGGATGCACGGATTGTCGTAATGGAACGTGGTGATTTGCTGAATCTGGGTATAGAGTGGGGTTGGCCCACGATCCGGTCTGGATTGTTTAGTAGCGACCTTTTCGGAAGAGGAGCTGCAGCTGGACTTCAAGACTATGGCGGCAAATGGCCGTGGGGGGTTCAGATAGGATATTCGCCCGATGCTACATTCACCAATTCACTGGAGATTGCGCTGAATCTTTTTGAAGAGAATGATGAAGCTAAAATATTGTCCAAGCCTCAGGTGATGGCTCTGGATGGCCGACAGGCGAGAATCCAGGTCCTAAAAGAAGAGTACTTTTTGCTTACACCGCAGGCAGTCAGCACTTTTGGCTACGCAACTTCTTATATGGAGACTGTGGCTTCCGGGACTACCTTGACTATTACGCCCTATGTTGGAAGTGATAATGATATTACACTGGAGATGGCCGTCGAGGTCAGTGACAGTATCCCGAGTGCTCGGGGAACCGATCTTCCAGTTGTGACAAGGCGAACAGCCGAAAACACAGTGCGTATCAAAGACGGTGGTACTGCCATCGTAGCCGGCCTTACGGAGAACAGAACTACCAATGATTATAAAAGGGTACCGGGTTTGAGCAAACTTCCACTGATAGGTCCACTGTTTAATAATAGGTATGAACAGGATACAACACGGGAGATTGCTGTTTTCGTCACAGCACGAATTGTACGCGAGGATGGTGGTGTCGAGTTCACAGGGCCATCCCCGACGAGCATGATGCAGGCTCCGTCTCGTACTCCTGCCGAAGCGGCGGGAGATCAGTTTAAGGCGAGTCTTCTTGATAGTTTATCACGCCAAGCCAGATGATAGAATAGAATGAGAGGCCGTTTGTGAGTCTTACGAGGCACAAGTCAAGAGTTTATAGCGCGATTACGGCATTATCGCTATTAATCCTGGCTTTAGCCGCAGTTGGATGTGCGAGCAGCAGGGGTATACAGGTTATACCTTTGGGTAGTCGCAGCGTACTAAATCTGGATGCCGACAGTGTCATTACAATAATGCGACAAGCGGGCTTTTCCAATGAACAGATAATAGAGTACGGTACCGAGGTGCGCGATGGGCTGGCGCAATCAGGAGCTGTACAAATCAAGGTGAACAGGAAGGTGGAAGCAATTTTTGCTGTTAATGGCGATGATATATACATCAGTACTCGCCTGCGAGGTTATTTCATATATAATGTGAATACAGGTTGGGTTGCTGGTGATGGCGGCCAATAATTCATCTGCTCTCGTTGGTTGGTGCAATTGACTGAGCTATCTCTCAAATGTTCCCATTAAAGCCTGCGTCGAACTTGTGAGCTTTTCTTAATGGTCGGTTCCAAAGCGGCTGTATTAACAGAATCTGGATTTGGTCACAATTCAATCCTTGATTATCCTTATATGCATCAATTCCATATCGGAACCCTCGTAAGAGTATTTAGAATACTCAGGTAAGAAGCAAGGCATGTTACTGCCATATTGGCACCCAGATTATAACATAGAAAAACTATAACTTCTTATAATATAAGCCATTATAATTTTGGGCACTTCGGGTATGCTTTTTGCAATTCTAATTACTTATAGAATATCTGTAATGTTAAATTAGTATATCTATCTGAAAAGGAATGTGGTAATGAAATTTGACAAGTTCACATTGAAGGCCCAGGAGGCATTGGCAACCGCCCAGCAGATTGCGATGGCTAAATCGCATACTGTAACTTCGCCGTTACATTTGCTCAGTTCTCTCTGTGCCGACGATACCGGCACTGTTATTGAGATATTGAAGAAAATCGGGGCCAATATTTCGCGTATAAAAGAGATGACTGAGAGTGAGCTTGGTCGGCTGGCTCAAGGCAACAGCGGCAGCCAGCTTATGCCCGATCCGACCTTTATCCAGGTTGTTCTGGATGCTCAGAACCGGGCTGACGCGATGGGGGACGAATATTTAAGTGTAGAGCATTTGTTCATTGCGCTGGCTTCGGTACAGAGCGATGCAAAGGAGATATTACGACTTAACTCAGTTACACCGGAGCAAATTGAAAATGCACTGAAAGAGGTTCGCGGGCCCGAAAAGATAATAGACCAGAATCCGGAGGCTAAATATAAAGCCTTAGAACGCTATGGTATCGACCTTTTAGAGATGGCAAGAAAGGGTAAACTCGACCCTGTTATTGGAAGAGGCGAAGAAATACGGCGATGTATGCAGGTTCTTAACCGCAGAACAAAAAATAACCCGGTATTAATCGGTGAGCCCGGCGTGGGTAAGACCGCAATTGTTGAGGGCCTCGCTCAGCGGATAGTCTCAGGTGATGTCCCCTCAGGTTTGAAAAACAAAAGAATCATCGCTTTGGATATGGGAGCATTAATAGCGGGAACAAAATTCAGAGGAGAATTTGAGGATCGACTCAAGGCGGTGCTAAAGGAAGTTATTGCCGCCGAAGGTCAGATCATACTTTTTATCGATGAGTTGCATACCGTAGTAGGCGCGGGTAAAGCTGAGGGAGCCGTTGATGCGGGCAATCTATTGAAGCCGTCACTTGCACGAGGCGAGCTGCGATGCATTGGGGCGACTACTATTGATGAATATCGAAAGTATATGGAAAAAGACGCTGCACTTGAGAGGCGTTTTCAGCCGATT
>CAZFOQ010000053.1:0-25799 GCA_964520535.1 uncultured Pirellulales bacterium
AGAATCAAACTGAAAAAACTATACCCGACACTGTAGCGTGGACAGGATACTAGTAGTGAAATTAAAAATCTGGCGGAGTTGATGGAGTAACATGTCGCTCTAAAAAAAGTCTTGTGGAGATTTGAAACTCTAAAGGAGGTAGACAAATGATAGTAGTTATTGGGGCTTCAAGTTTTATAGGTACGTATCTGGTAGACGAACTGGTCACCCAGGGACGCAGCATATTTGCCACCGGGTATAGAAATCTCAACGAAAAGTATTACGTGAGCAAAGGGATTCCTTTCGCGAGCGTTGACATCTCTAAACAGGCAGATATGCAAAAACTGCCCAAAAGAGATATTGAAGCTGTCGTTTTGTTAGCAAGTATGATGCCAAATAATGATAATAGATGTGTCCCACAGCCATATGTGGATATTAATATTACCGGCACGCTCAACGTCTTGGAATATTGCAGGAACAATAAAGTAAAGAAAATTATATCAGGTCATTCCCATAAAGATGTAGCGGGTCTCTGGGATTGTGGTAGGGCCATAACTGAAGAAGATGGACCCAGCATTATCTACACTGCTGACCACGCAGTCTATACCATCACAAAGGTTGCGGCATTAAATCTTGTAGAACACTATAATCAAGTACACAACGTTGTTGGAATCTCATTCCGGTTTGCTTCGGTTTATGGCTATGGACCACACACTGAGTTTTACTATGATGGTGGGAAAGTATGTATACCTAAATTTACAGTTTTTATGAGAAATGCGATCGCTGGTGATCCTATTGAAATTTGGGGAGATCCCTCAAGGGGACAAGACATTGTTTACGTAAAAGATGTTGTAGGGGCTATTATTGGAGCAATAAATAGCGATAAGGCACGTGGTCTCTATAATATTACTTCCGGTATTAGAACATCTCTTGAAGAAGAGGTCAAGGGTATTATTGAGGTATTTTCGCCACCTGACCGCCGCTCAAAGATTATTTATCGGTCAGACAAGCCCAATATGCCATGCACTTTTCTCTATGACATCAGTAAGGCAAAACGAGAAATCAACTATGAAATCCGGTATCCACTTATAAGAATGCTTCAAGACATAAAGCATGAAATGACCTGTCAGCGTTTTGCACACCTGATCCGTCGTGAGAAGAAAACCTGAGAGGTCGCATATTGGAAAAGTGGAGCCGGAGAAACCTGATTGCGATTGGTATGTGCTCCGAGAATCACACCGCCAATAAAAATTGTGGACAGTCTCAAACATAGAACAATACGAGCTCTGCTTTGGAGTTTTGTCGAAGCCGCCGGGCTGAGGAGTGTGCAGTTTATCATCGGTATTGTGCTTGCGAGACTCTTATTGCCTGCACATTTCGGCCTGATCGGGATGCTGATTATCTTTATGGCCATAGCTCAGTCATTCCTTGACAGTGGTTTCGGAGCCGCACTTATTCAGAAACGAGATGCCACTCAAACCGACACATGTTCGATTTTCTATTTCAACATCGTAGTGGGCCTAGTAGTAGCCGGTTTGTTATGCCTGGTTGCCCCGTGGATTGCCGCTTTCTACGACAAACCGGTCCTGACGCCGCTGACGCGAGTGCTATCGCTGACCATCGTAATTAATTCCTTCGGCCTGATCCAGAATACTATTCTAACCAGGCAAATCAACTTCAAGACTCAGACAAAGGTAAGCCTCATGGCCGGTGTGTTGTCAGGGATTATTGGCGTATACATGGCCGTCATTGGTTTCGGGGTGTGGAGCCTGGCCGTCCAGCAAATATCAAACACATTGTTCCGGACAATATTTTTATGGTTTTTCAACTCCTGGCGGCCTGTACTGGTCTTCAGCCTCAACTCACTGAAAGAGATGTTCGGTTTTGGCTCACGAGTACTGGCCTCGGGCTTACTTAATACAATTTTTGAAAACATTTATCTATTGGTTATCGGTAAGCTGTTTTTGGCAGCAGAGTTGGGATTCTTTACCCGCGCCAAGACATTGAACGAACTTCCGTCACGTACCTTATCGACTATGGTTGGGCGAGTTACTTTTCCCGTCTTCTCTAATATACAGAACGACCCGGATCGGCTCAAACGCGGTCTGAAAAAGGCATTGATTACTCTGGTCCTGATCAATTTTCCTATGATGATCGGACTGGCGCTAGTTGCAAGGCCTCTGGTGTTGGTGCTCATCACAGAAAAGTGGGCCCCGTGTATTCCTTACCTAAAATTGCTGTGCATGGTCGGCCTATTATATCCTCTACATCTCATTAACCTGAATGTCCTGAAGGCCATGGGGCGGTCCGACCTGTTCCTTCGATTGGAGATCATCAAGAAAGCTCTGATTGTCGTTAATATTTCTATCACCTGGCGCTGGGGGATCGAAGCGATGATCTTTGGGCAAATAGTAACGTCACTCTTGTCATATTATCTGAACAGTTATTATAACGGTGTGTTAATAGGCTACCGAATCAGAGAACAGCTACTCGATTTGTTTCCCTACCTCCTTACAGCTATCATAATGGGTTTAGTTGTGTATACTATAGGCTACTTTCAGTTCCCGCATAACTGGTCATTACTTCTAACACAGATTTCCGCGGGATTTGTGATCTATATCAGTCTGTGCCGATTGTTTCGCTTACCCGTGTTTATGGAAATCTGGCAGATGGTGAGGAAAAAAGTGCCGTTCTTGAAAATAGGGACAATTTAACTAATACCAACATCCTATATTTGGTTATTTAACACTTGTGAGCCGCGTATGAAAGAACCTCTGGTTAGCGTAAAAATGATCACTTACAACCATGCTCTCTATATCACCCAGGCTATCGAAGGGGTTTTGCAGCAGAAGACGAGCTTCCCTTTTGAGCTGGTGATCGGTGAGGATTGTTCCACCGATGGCACGCGGAAAATAGTTTTTGAATATCAGAAAAAATATCCCAATATTATCCGCGTTATTACCTCGGATACAAATGTCGGCATGCACAAGAATAGCTATCGAACCGGAAAAGTCTGCCGGGGAAAGTACATTGCCTTCTGTGAAGGCGACGACTACTGGCATGATCCCCACAAACTGCAAAAACAGGTAGATTACTTGGAGAGCCATCCGGAATATGGATTGGTACATTCAGATCAGGACAGGTACTATGAGGGAACAGGGAAAAAAATTAAAAACTTTTTTCGAGCCACAAATAATATTCCCCCCAAAAATTTTAACATTTTCAGAGGATGGGGACATTATCATATATTGACATGTACAGTTATGGTGAGAAAATATCTTCTTGACAAAATCATTTCAGACCCTCATATCTACCAGAATGATCAATATATAGGGGCTCTTGATATCCCTGTATTCATTGAAATTGCTATGTTGTCAAAAATTCACTATATTGATGAATCCCTGGCGACCTACACTGTTCGGATTGAATCAGCTTCAAATACCAAGTACCCACTTAAAATGACTCGTTTTGTTAAGTCCAACATCGAAGCTCGCTTATATCTTGCAGACAAGTATAATCAGGAAAAAGAAAAAGAATATTTCCAACAAAGATGGTGCAACGCTAGCCTACATTTGGCATTTTTGGAAAGAGACGCAGAACTGGCATATGAGGTTAAAAGAAACCAAAAGACATTCTCGGTGAAAGCATGGATATTGTATGCAGGAGCCATCAATCCTATCGTTCATAGCGTACTGTGTTCACTTTATATGTTGAATACAAAATGGAAAAGAATACATAGCAACCGCCGGTTGAGACGTCTTGCGAATTGTTGAATCGGAGATTAAATTTGATATCCTTATAGGAGGGCGGATTTATATTTCTGATCATGACCGTGTCTTTGATAATCCTGAAAAGCCGGCCAATCAACCAAAAATAAAATACAAGAACGAAGGAATGACCATTGTTCATACCGGTCGGTTCCATACATGTTTTGTACTTGATGTTGATTTAAATAGTAGAGAAGTACTTACGGGTACACATAGAAAAAAGATTTTAGATTTTGTCCGATATTCTTATAGCATGCCTCACTTGCTTGCCCGAACACCGTACCTTCTTTTAAGGCGATACAGAAACTCTTAGATTATAGATTAATCAAGGAGGATGACATTAATAATGGCGGTAGTTTTTGATTTCGCAATCAATAGCCAAAACTTATCAGAGTGACAAAAAAAGTTACGACTAAATATTAAAAAAACTATAAGATGATATATCAAACTACCATAATAGCAACTATTTTTCTTTCAACTATGCTTATAGCTGTTCGCAAAAAGTATTTTTTGGTTCCATTCATCTTAGCGGCATGTTTTATCCCTGAAGACCAGCGGGTAATAGTCCTTGATCTGGATTTTCAACCTTTACGGATATTAATCCTTGTAGGTTTTTTACGGATTATCATCCGAAGTGAGGGTTTAAGGTTCAAATGGAATCGTTTTGATAAGCTGATATTTATTTGGGCTCTTTGTGGAATGACAGTATATGTAATCCAGTGGGCAAATATGAGAGCGTTAATTTACAGATGTGGAATACTGTTTGATATTATAGGTTTGTACTGGCTTTTCCGTTTAAACATAAGTTCCTGGAGCGATATAAAGATCGGAATTAAAACCCTCGCTGTCTGCTCCTTAGTATTAACATTTTTCGTAGGATATGAGTGGGCTACAGGGCAAAATCCATTTGTTGTAATGGGACGGGCAATTACCGCCTTTCGTGAGGGACGATATCGATGTCAGGCGTCTTTTCCGCATTCTATTATGTTAGGATTGTTTTGGACCACTATTATCCCCTTTTTTATAGGTTTTGCAAAGCAGGACAAAAATAATTTGTTACTTTGGTCGGCTGTGGGGGCGAGCATTTTTATGATTGCCGCTACAGCATCAAGTACTCCGTATTTGACACTGATGGCAGTGCTGTTTCTATTGTTTTGTTATAGATGGCGAAAATATACCAGTACTGCTGCGTGGGGCATGGTTGCCTCGATAATTGCCCTTCATATTGTTATGAGAGCACCGGTCTGGCATTTAATTGCCAGGGTGTCTGTTGTATCAGGTTCAACAGGCTGGCAACGCTATAATATAATTAACCAGGCTGTCAATCACTTTAACGAGTGGGTATATCTGGGCTGTCGTAGTACTGCACACTGGGGCCATGGGCTGTTTGATGTTACTAATCAATATGTGATTGAAGGAGTTCGAGGGGGGCTTATAACACTTATTCTCTTTTTAATCCTTCTATATGCAGCCTTGAGGATTCTTTTACGTATATCTCTCCAATACCGAGGGCATAAAGAGCAGTTCTTAGTCTGGTGCGTTTTCGTTGTAATGTTAGGTCATTGTATAGCTTTTTTCGGTGTGCCTTACTTTGGACAAATGCGAATGTGGTGGTACATGACATTAGCAATTGTAAGTTTTATTAGTGAAAATAAAATAAATATTCCGCGGAAGATTACCATTTCACAACCGCATGAAGGTCAAATTAAGACAGCCGCCTATATACCTAATAAGGATATTCATGCAGCCCAAGGCCATAACATTTCCCCCAAGAGTTAAAAATACTTGCACAGACGATCCGTTTCTTGGAGGTTAAACTCGGATGACTCTTAATCAAAGCATCGTCTCCAAGTTAATGGCATATTATTATCCTCGACCTGAGAAAGAACCAAATGATATAGCGTTCTGTGTCCATGCCCGGCCTGGTATGAAGGTTCTTGATGCTGGTTGTGGCGGGTTTAGAGGGTGCCCCCGTGAAGCACATCTGGAAAAGCTATATATCGTGGGTGTTGATATAGATCCAAAGGTTCACGAAAATCCCTTTTGCGACGACACCATGATTTGTGACTTATCAAAAGAGCTTCCATTTACAGACGCTTCCTTTGATTTAATTCATTGCTGTTGGGTAACTGAACATCTGGAAAATCCAAGGAAAAGTTTTTGCGAATTTGTCCGAATACTAAAACCGGGAGGATACCTCATTGTTCTGACACCTAATATCTTTCACTACGCTATGATTGCTGCCAAAATTACACCTTATTGGTTTCACCTATGGTGGCTACGCAGTCAGGAGGGAGAGCGTTTTCCGACATACTACCGGGCGAACTCCAGACGCAGACTGTATCGTTTGTGTAAAGATTCAGGATTACAAGTTAAGCGGCTGGAACTAATTGAAGGCCCCCCACATTATCTAACCCGATTTTGGCCTCTCTTTATATGTGGCGTGCTTTATGAACGCATAGTCAACATTACATCGAAACTTGAATGTATGCGACAGAAGATAATTTTGGAAGCACAAAAGCCAGATTAAAACTCCGGTTATATAATTTAAACAGAAAATCAAGTAATCTACTATCGTAATCAAGCGAATAGGAACTTCCAATACACAAACATATGGGTTTAAAGATTTAAACACTAATCCGCTCAGTATTACTGGGCCAGTGAAAATAAGAAAATAAGTTGGACGTATCTATTATTATTATCAGTTGGAACGCAAAGCACCATCTTCTCAACTGCCTGAACTCTTTAGAGAATACTGCAAATGGGTGTTTGCATGAGATTATCATCGTGGATAACGCATCCTCTGACGATAGTCCAGATACTGTAGCAAGAAAATTTCCACAAGTTAAATTGATCAAGAATGAAGAGAACCTGGGTTTCGCTCGGGCCAATAATATTGGAATCAAACAAAGCATTGGCAGATATGTATGCCTTATAAACTCTGATGTCATCGTGTTGGAAAACTGTATTCAGAATTTGATAGAATTTATGGATACTCATCTCAACGTAGGAATAGCCGGGCCGCGAATACTAAATCCTGACCATACCCTTCAGATTTGTTGCCGAAACTTTCCCACTATCTGGAATAATCTGTGTCAGGCATTTGGGCTGAATTACATATTCCCGAAATCAGCGTTCTTTTCCGGGCCGTTTATGAAGTATTGGGATCACGATGAGGTGCGAAAGGTGGATGTAATTACAGGATGTTTCTGGATTGTTCGACGGGAAGCAGTCGATAATGTGGGTCTGCTTGATGAAGACTTTTTTATCTATGGGGAAGATGTAGATTGGTGCAGACGATTTAACCAGTCAGGTTGGGATATTGCATTTAATCCTGATGCGGAGGCTGTTCATTTTGGAGGCGCGAGCTCTTCCAATGCGCCCATTAAATTCTATCTTGAAATGCAGAAAGCAGACATAAAATACTGGGAAAAACATCATGGGAAAATCGGTAAAGTCTGTTACACGATGATTGTTCTCATACATAACATTTTACGAGTGATTGCAGGGGCACTTCGATATCCGCTTTGGCCATCCCGAAGAGAAAACATCCGTCTTAAATTAAAGCGGAGTATAGCTTGTATTCGTTGGATTTTACACATTTAAACATATTGTATATGGATGACAATTCCGGTTTTGAATTGTGTAAAAGAGATTTTTTATTATGAAATCAGAACCGTTAGCAACTATCGTTATACCGTGTGGCCCAGCTAAGGAATCGATACTGGATACTGCCGACAGCATAGAGCACTATTGTCCTGAGCCACATAATATTGTATTTGTGGATGATTACACAATAGATGGAACTTACGAATCCTTGCTGGCGGCCAAGCGACCAAATTGGCATGTCATTCGAGACAAAAAGCATAACGGCTTTTTGAATCTACATCATACTATTTGTGCCGGATTTAAATACGCACATACCAATTTTCCAGGTTGTTTAATCCTGAAGCTTGATACAGACACACTGTTGATTCGTAGTGGAGTTATCACGGATGCTATTAAGTACAAAGAAGCAAATCCCAATGTCGGGCTTTTTGGAGTTTACACAATTGACTATAATAGGCCCAGAGACTTCTTAGCACACAAGAATCAGATGGATAAAGCGTTAAGCATCTGGCGAACAATCTTAGGGTTCAGACCTTCATGGACTAAGCTTCTTAATGTTGCTGAAAGTTACGGATACAAGCGAGGCGAAAATGTCTTTGGTGGCGGTTACTTTATGTCATGGCCTTGTTTGGATGCCATCAGAAAGTCAGGATACCTGGACCCTCCTTATAGCTGGCACAATCCTGTCATCGAGTTTTGTTTGAGAGCTGTTGAGAAGATCCGCGGCAGAGCCTTACCATATAGCTGGCATAGCCGGTTGTCAGAGGATGTGTATTTTTCTATGGTGGCCATGGCAGCCTGCTACAAGCTTGGCCATTTTGCGGTTCCCACGGGACCTCTGTGTTTGGAATGGCGTGGATTGCCGTATCCGGCAGAAGAAATGTGGCATCAAGGATACAAAGTTGTGCATTCTGTAGATAAAGGACCTAATACCACCGCTTTGGAAAATGAAGGCCATACCGCCCGAGATGTTTTTCGTACAATACGGGAGAGAGAACGAAATTCCGCCAAGCAATCTGTCTGAGCAATAATTTGCCATGTGTTTCAATCAGATTAAAATCTGATCCGATTTTGACGGGAGGAACCAGTCTATGTCACTGTATAACATTGTAAAAAAGGCCCATCATCGATTGTTACCTTGTTCTTGGCGACAATTTATTTTTAGAATCACACCCAAGCCACTAAAAAGCCTAAAGGGTCATATCGTTCGCTCGCTTGAGAAATCGGCAAAGCACGATGAAATCTATGATGAGCAATACTACATGAACTTTGAACCTGACAAGGCATTATCATGTGATAAAGTTGCGGAAAGTATTGTAGAAGCCTTTGAACCAAAAACTGTTGTCGATGTCGGGTGCGGTACCGGTCTTTTACTTACAGCTCTGAATAAATATGGAGTACATGGTAGCGGCCTCGAATATTCGGAGGCGGGAATCAATATCTGTCGTCAAAGAGGCTTGGATGTCATCAAGTTTGATCTGGAAAATGATGTATTGCCCGAAGGTATAACATCAGACGTTGCTATAAGCACTGAAGTTGCCGAACATCTACCCGAGTCCTGTGCCGATCGTTTCGTTGATATCCTCTGTGCAATCGCCAACAATGTAGTATTGACGGCGGCACAACCGATTCCTTTTAGCAACATTATTCCGGACCATGTCAACGAGCAACCAAAAGAGTACTGGATTAATAAATTTGAAGTACGCGGATTTGGATATGATGAGCAGCTTTCAACACAATGGAGCACGAATTGGAAGGCAAGTAATGTTGTACCATGGTATGTCGAAAACATAATGGTATTTTGCAAATCAGCTTCTACCAACTTATAGATCAGCGAGACTATATAACAGATCACATGTGAGTTCAGTTAACATAAAACGAGGACAAATCTGGTACAGAAATGAAAAAAACGTATGTTTTAATAACGCCGGCTCATAACGAGGAAGAGAACATCGAAAAGGCGATTGAATCTGTTGTTTCTCAAACAATTATTCCAAAGAAATGGATAATTGTCAATGACAGGTCAACAGATGGAACGGATGAAATAATCAAAAAATATGAAATCAGACACGATTTTATAACTTCTATTAAGCTTACAAGCGACGACGTCGGAACCTACTATAGCCACAGGACGCACGCTGTTTTAGAAGGCTATAAAAGAATTAGGAATCTCAAGTTCGACTTTTTGGGAGTATTGGACGCGGACATTACTCTTAGGCCGACGTACTATGAAGCGATATTAGCAGAATTTGAGAAACATCCTAAGTTGGGAATAGCTGCCGGAATGTTCGTATATGAAGTTAATAATCGATATGAAAAGTCTCTTATGTCACCATTATATACTTCGGGTTCACACCAAGTATTTCGACGTGAATGCTATGAGGCAATTGGAGGGTATATTCCATTAAAGTACGGAGGAGACGACTCTCTTGCAGACATTATGGCACGAATGTATGGCTGGAAGACGTGGAGCTATGACGAGCACCCCGTAATTCAGCACCGCTTTGTTGGTACAGGTGATGGGAGGTCAATTTTAAGAGCAAGATTCCAGCAGGGGCTTACAGAATACGGAATTGCAACCCTACCCTTGTTTATGCTCGCCAAGTTATTTCGCCGGGCTTTTTTGGAAAAACCGTATTTTATAGGGAGTCTGGCAAGGTTAGTCGGATTTTTATACGGATATTGGCGTCATGAAGAAAGAAAGCTCCCAGACGGCGTTATTCGTTTTGTTCGCGAAGAACAGATTAAGAGATTGCTTTCATGGAGACGCGGGGAGTTTAATAAACCTACCTAAGTTGCTTTTATTGTTGTTGTGTTAAGGGAAGAAATTGGCAGCAAAAGCAAAAATTTACATGTTGCCGCTAAAAGATACTGTACAACTTGTTACCGCGACAAGATCAATCATACATAAAAAGGATCCTACAACACACAAAACAAGACCAATGCAGGAATGCCTGATTTCTCCATAAAGATTTAACGATTGTTTTAAATGATTACGTTTGTATGGATTCTACCTGTGTCTATTGAAGCAAAGTGACAACCATGAGAAAGGCCTACCTAAATAAGAAATTCCGGATTTGTATTGCCTGTTCACCTGGCGGACACATGGTAGAGGCCAGGCATTTGGCCAAGGTATACGAAAAGCATGACCACTTTTATTTTACATTTACAGGTGCAATTGCAACAGATTTAGCTAAAACAGTTTATGTTCGTGCTATCCCTAATATTGTCAGATATAATCCCTTTTCCTGGATTATCGGTGCAGTTCTTTCTGCCTATATAGCCATCACTGAAAAACCTGATGTCATAATCACTACAGGCGCGGGAGTTGTAGTGTTCTTCTGTATTTTTGCGAAGTTGCTTGGTGCAAAATTGATATACATAGAGAGCATGGCTAAAGTTACAGAGCCCTCACTGACAGCAAGGCTATTATATCCATTTACAGATATGTTCCTCGTGCAGTGGCCTGAATTATTGAAGTTCTTCCCGCGGGCAGAGTATTTAGGAAGATTGTTATGATATTTCTGACAGTGGGCAATTGGCATAAAGGTTTCAAACGCCTTGTAAAAGCCGTCGATGAACTTAAAGGTTGTGGTTTAATCACCGAAGAAATAATTGCTCAGATAGGACCCAGCGATTACAAACCAAAATTTTTAACGGCTATAGCTTATTGTTCCCTGGATGAGTTTGCTGCCCATATCAAAGCTGCCGGAGTTATAATAGCTCATGCCGGCATTGGGACAATAACTCATGCATTAAAGCTGAAAAAAACTGTGATTGTTGTTCCAAGAAAAGCCTCTTTGGGTGAACATTTTGATGACCACCAGTTCGCTACAGCTCAGGCACTTGAGTCGGAGCATAAGATTTTAGTTGCTTATGAGACCGATGACATCGTATCCAAATTAGAAGAAGCAAAGAATTTTGTTCCCACAGATATTGTTAGTTGTGAAAAGATTGTAAAAGCAATTGAGGATTTTATCGACAAACTTGCGAAAAATGCCGGACGATAAAATGTCAGAAATTAGCATATCCATCGTCAATTATTGCCAAAAAGACTTACTTGACCGGTGTCTTGCTCAGATCAACTCTTTAGCCTTACCCGCTACATGGCAGACAGTGGTTGTGGACAATAATTCATCAGACGGTTCCGCTGAGATGGTAGCCGGGAAATATCCCTGGGTGGAGCTTATCTCCCTCAAGAAAAATGTGGGTTTTGCTGGTGGACACAATACCGCCTATGCTCAAACAGACAGCCCTATATTTATAGTTCTGAATCCCGACGTTATAGTTTTATCCGGCAGCATAGAAACACTTGTACAGGCATTAGAGAAACATCCGAAAGCCGCCATAATAGGTCCCTGTCTGTTAAATCCGGATCGCTCGATTCAATTTTCTGCACGACGGTTCTACACTTGGCGTACAGTAATTTGCAGACGTATTCCAATACCGGGAAGAACAAAAGTAAACCACCACCATTTAATGAAGGACTGTAACCTTAATCAATTACAAAGTGTCGACTGGATATTAGGTGCTGCAATGGGCCTCCGAAGGAGCGCATTTAAGAGAGAGAGACTCTTTGATACTCGTTACAAGCTTTATTTTGAAGACGTTGATCTCTGTTATTTTATTAAAAAAGAGGGTTGGAATGTTCTATATTGTCCCCAGAGTAAAATGATTCACGACCATCAAAGAGCCAGTGCCAAACAATTCTTTAGCACTGCATTAACAAGCCATTTTATCAGCTGGATTAGGTTCTATCTCAAAAGTAGGAAGCCTCTGAAGATAAGCCAAATACCGGTATAACTAATTGAAGAAACATATCCACGATATATGATCCCGGATTTCCCAGGTAGTGGGTGACAAATTAGACTGAAAACTGATAGTATCGAACCTATGGAGACCATTCAAGCCAATTTTAACTATATCAAACGGGAGAACCCTATGAGTGATGCACACAAGGATGCTCTGCAACTCGATTTTGAACGCAGATTGAAGCTCAAGTTTCATGGGACAAAGGTGACCAGCGATGCAGGTTTGCTCGCCTACCGGGAGCTTGATGAGGCACTTGGTCTGACCACTATGACCGACTCAGAGTTGTGTGACAACCGAACCGGCAAGAATATGCAGCACAGCATTGCAGCATTGCTCAGACAGTCGCGATATACAGCAGACTGGCAAACTACGAAAACACCAACGACGCAGAGCGTCTCTGTGCCGACCCTGCAATGCGGCATGTTGCTGGTGGCATGGCAGTAGAATGCTCCGCCGCATCAACCAGTCTAACAAGCTGATTTGAAACAGAGATACCAATTCAGCCTAAGAACCTTGAGCTGCCTACGAATCTGCCGAGTAAATGGGTGAAGGGATTAACACAATGAACATATTGGAAGAATATATAAAAAATAATAAAGGAAAATTTATTGAAAAGCATAGTAACTACCCGGAAATCTATAACCTTCATCTAAGTCAATTTAGAGGTAAACCAGTTAATATACTTGAAATAGGTGTTTATCAAGGTGGCTCTTTACAAATGTGGAAACACTACTTTGGAGAAAAATGTAATATTTTTGGATTAGATATAAATCCAAGTTGTAAGGAGTTTGAGGAAGATCAAATTAAAATTTTTATTGGAGATCAGGAAAATAGAAAATTCTTAAGAGAATTAAAAAAGAAGCTTCCGAAGATTGATGTGCTTATTGATGATGGTGGGCATACTATGAATCAACAAATTACGACATTTGAAGAGTTGTTCCCACATGTAAAAGAAAATGGAGTTTATATATGTGAAGATTTATGCACATCATATTGGACACGATTTGGTGGCGGTTACCTTAAACCACGAACATTTATAGAATACAGCAAAAATTTTATCGATTATATCAATGCGTGGCATTCTGTTGAAAAAGATAAATTGTCTGTTTCTGATTTTACAAAGTCGGTCTATTCATTACATTTCTATGATAGTATCCTTGTTATCCAGAAAAAACCAATGGAAAAAGCACATAACATCGAAACAGGCCAATTATCAAGAAAACCGCCTATCCTGGAATCACCAATTCCTTTTATGTTAAACAATTTTCCCTGGTTATACTATAAGATTCGTAAATTATACTACAAAATACGATGCCTGAAATACAAGTATATGCAAGATGATAAAAAATCGTGAAGCTTTTATCAAGAATTGCTCTGTTCCACCTCGTAACGCAGAACATAGTAAACGTTTATGTCGAGCCCTAGGACTTTTCATAAGTCCGAAATAGTGTGAAAGAATCCACTAAGTTGATGTTAAGTAGACCAACCGTATTGGATAACAGTATAAAACAAAACTGTTATAACACACTATAGAGAGAAGCTTATTCTAAAACAGAGTCTGTCTTCAATATTACTTTGATAGAATCTGTCAACCCTAACGGTGGGAGATGCTACGCAACCGAAGTAGCGGAAATAGTTTCCTTCATGGCCTCTGAATATACTTCGGCAAAAATAAAATCGTCGAGCAACTTCTTATAACGCTCGCAGAAACAGCAAACAATGCGGAGTTAATGACAAGCGGAGTAAATGTCACATATACAATCTGTAAAAAAACAGAAAATCACAGCGTTGATCCTTGTGGGTAGTCGTGACTTCGGCAGGTGCCCACTTACAACACGTCTACCAACAGCCTTGTGGCCGGTAGCGGGACAAACTGCCCTGGAACGTCTGCTGATACATTTAGCAAATCAGGGAATAGAACAGGCTGTAATTTGTTCCAGCGGTGACAGTTCGTCACTATTCGCCTCGATCCATTCGGATCATCGTTTGGAGTTAAAGTTTTTAGATGAACAACTACCCGTGGGTACAGCCGGATGTATTCGCGATGCCGCCGGTGATAAAACGGATGCATTATTATTAGTATTACCTGCCAGCTTAATCAACCCTCCGGAAATCGATGTGCTTATAAGTGCACATCTTAAAGGTGGATCTGATTTGACAGTAATGCTGAATCCCAGTCGCACCAACAGCAAACAGATAGGACATACATCAGGCATCTACGTCTGCAGCACAGGTATTTTAGAGTATATACCGAAAGGTGGTTATTGTGACATTAAGGAAGGTTTGATTCCTGTAATGCTGTGTGCAGGAAAAACAATTCACGCGGCGACACTGCCAAGACATGTCGGCAATTTTCGAAATCGACAGGAATATCTATATGCTATTGCCAATTACCTTGAACAGATCCCTGAGATACATACAGATTTGAAACAAAGTAAAGGCACAAATTCACAAAATATATGGATGGGGACCCAGACAAATATTGAACCGGGAGCCCGAATTTGCGGGCCGGTTATTATCATGGATGACACACACGTATCAAGCGGAGCCGTTATTCTCGGGCCGGCTATACTTGGAAATAATGTTGCTGTCGAAAGAAACAGCATTGTTGCCAATAGCGTGCTCTGGGATGGCGTACAGGTAGGATCAAATTGCCAGGTCCAACGATGTGTAGTAGATTACAACGCCGCACTGCATGATAATGCTATTGCCCAAGATAAATGCATATTATTCAAACCAAAGCCAATCCTTCACCGCTTAGTAAACAGAGCCTCGAAAATTGTGAAAGATAGTAAATACAGATCGCTGCATGCATTGCAACCACGACTTGCTAAAATTAGCAAAAGATTGCCAAGCTGGATTACGTGGGACATAAGGAACATCGTTAAATTATTCGCACCCATCCTGATCATAATCGCTTTTCTCTGGTCGTATAAATCCGGTCTGAAAGATCTTTGGAGTGTATGGTTGATAAATGATGAATACTCATCAGGTCTTTTAGTTCCTTTTCTTGCTGTTTATGTATTATGGTCGAGGCGCCGGACAATTGCTCAATGCCCCATTAATCCTTCGGTCTATGGTGTTTTAGTTTTTCTGGCAGCTCAGGCACTAAGACTTTTCGGGCTGTTGTTTATGTTCGGCTCCGCAGAAAGATTATCCATCGCCCTGAGTATCGCTGCATTAGTACTGCTTCTTTTTGGCTGGCAACTTTTCAAAAAGGTAGCCACGGTATTATTGTTCTTATGTCTGATGCTTCCCTGGCCTAACCGGGTCCAGGCGGCTATTTCATTACCTTTACAACGTTGGTCCACATCGTCAGCGGTATTTTGCCTCGAATTGATTGGCTACGAACCTATACAGGAAGGCAATGTCATTCATATTGGCCAATCTACCGTAGCGATAGCTGAGGCGTGTAACGGCTTAAGAATGATAACCGCCTTTTTTGTAATTAGCGGATTTGTTGCCCTGCTGGTCAAACGAGCATGGTGGGAAAAACTGATCCTGCTGGCTTCAAGCCTGCCTATCGCCCTGCTGTGTAACACTGTGCGATTAGCAATTACGGCGATATTTTTCACATTGCTCGAAGGAGAGCATTGGGAGAAAATATTCCACGACTTTGGTGGCTATGCGATGATGCCATTGGCCCTGGCCGCGGTCGTCGCCGAGCTTTGGCTTTTAGCAAAACTTACCATACCTCCGGAAACTCAAGAAGAAATAATAATTACACGAAAAAATCGATGAACAATTTCAAAAGCAATCATATGTGTTTTAGTCCGGCCCCACGTGGATCATTTCTGCGAAAAACTGAAAAATGGGGCTCTAATCCTGATAAATATTACAAATCCTAATCCAAGGAGTACAAGAAATGAACGATTTAGAAAAATACAATAACCAAGTAGTTGGACAAGATATTGTGAATATCGAGACTGTGTCTGAATCCACAAATGAGATTCCTAAAATGGCAGCGGGGATACTTCGCCGCTGGTATATTGTATTGCTGACATTCTTCGTCATATGTGCGATTGGATTACCAGTAATATGGCTATCGATGGAACCTGTCTATTTCGTAACCGGTCAAATACATATTGCCCCCATTCTGGTGGACATCCTGACCGATGCAAGAGACCGAGGGGATATATCCGATTATCAAATCTTTAAGAATACCCAGGTAGAATTGGTCACCAGCAGCCAGATAGTACAGAGAGTAGCAGACAATTTGAAAGACAGAAACCTCTCATTCTTTAATAACGAACCGACCAGTACCATCTCAAAGCTAAAGCAGAGATTAATGGACACAGGAATCAAACCAGAACCTGCCTGGATGCTCAAAGAAGCATTACGTAATCAAGTTATCGTAGTCAGCGCTCCACGAGAGAATGAACTGATAGAAATAACTATGCAAAGCCCAAATGATGAAGAGGCCATGCAAATTGTGGACGCTTTTATTCGAGCCTATATGAATGTTGGAGTCGCCAGTTCCACACAGGATGAGGACAAAAAGTTAATGGCACTGGAGGACGAACGCAAGGTTAAGGCCGAAGAAATGGATAGTTTGAGAAATCAAATCTCTCGATTGGCGCAAGAGTATGGGACTGAGACTTTGAGCGGCCGGCAGGATATGATGCTGCAGAACGTTGCAAGTCTGATATCACGACTCACTGAGTTAGAGGCGGCTAAAATGAGCCTTAAAGCCCAAGAACAGCTACTTGAACGAACGAGAGAAGAAAGTATTGCCCCGGATGAGTTAATGAAAATGCGCCAACAATATATCAATCGAGATCCATCGGTAGTAAGACTATCTGAGCGCATCGCAGAATTAGAACACTCGCTTATTATAGCTCGTCAGACATTAACTCCGACGAATCCTGAACTGATACTTCAATCTGAACTTATAGAGATAATGAAGACACGCCTTGTAGAACGTAAGGATGAAGCCAGTAAGGAGTTCGATGATTTGTTATCGGAGGAAGTGGCAAAGGCAGGCGATTCAAAGCTTATTAATGTACGCACTGCCCTGGAACAAACTGAAATGTACGAAAAGATTCTACAAGAAACAATAGAGAAAGAAGATGCTGAGACTATCAGACTTGGTCGTTTACAGTTGGAAATCCAAGATTTACAGGATAAATTAGACATGACTAAAGATAGATATGACATGGTCCTGAAGCGAATCCAGGACCTGGAAATGCAGAGAAAGCGTCCGGCGAGAATATCGATCTATCGTGAAGCAGACATTGCTTTTATCCGAGATAGACGTACAATATTCTCGGCTCTCTTAGCTTTCGGTGGGATAGCTTGCGGCATATGGCTGGCATATCTTCGAGACAAAGCCGACCTGAGACTATGGACACCGGAGGATGTTGCTAAACGGATCGATATTCGAATAATCGGAACTACTACAAGCTTAAACACTGTCAAACCAGCGCTTCTTCCGGAACAAATAATCGGAGACTACCAGACTATTCGCGCCAACTTAGGGTTCCTTGACGGCGAAGGTATACCGAAGAAGCTCGTGGTTACGAGTCCAGGAGTGAAGGAGGGCAAAACCACTTTTACAGTTAATCTGGCAACAAGTATGGCAGAGGCAGGCAAAAAGGTCTTGCTTATAGATGGTGATTTGAGAAAGCCTGACATTGCACGCCTTCTGAACCTTCCTAAAGACTCAAGGGGACTACAGGATGTACTTAGCGGCATAAAATTCGAACAAGCTGTTTACTCTTTAGCTTCAAGCGGGCTGGACATACTTGCATCTGATTCTCGCGATTCAGCCAATGCATACGAGCTGTTAGCCTTATCCTCGACTGCTCAGTATATCAATAGGATCAGCGAACAGTATGACCACGTGATCATTGATACTCCTCCTGTGTTGGCTTTTCCTGATGCTCTTATGTGGGCTAAGGTTGGAGATGCGGTTATTTTGACCAGCTTCGCTGGCCAGACTACTCTGCCTGAACTGCGAGAAGCAAAAGAAAGACTGATGCAAATAAACGTTAGGGTGCTCGGTACGGTTGTAAGCAGCGTTAATGCTGAAGATAGTTACTACCGACACGGTAGCGATTATTACGCACAAAGTGCCAAGGCCAGACACACCAGAAAAAAACCGCTGACTTCTTAGACTAATTAGACGGAATAACAAAACAATTCCAGGAATAGCAGCTAAAACCGATTGAAAGATATACATTCCAAGAATGTTAGTTCCATAATGAATTTCTTTTCCTTGGCATTAGAAGTTAATAACTACCGGCACATGCAAAGTGGAGCACTCCTAAACTATATATGAACTTGATTATCATACACAAAAACAAGAGCCCAACAAACAGAATCGAAAACAAAATGATGCAATTTGCTCTGACCAACGAGCCTATTGCCGGCATTGTTCTTGATGGCTTAAGTAGATCCTTATGCTGGAAAAGCAGCAAGAGTTCGGTTTTGCCGTTCTTTGTAAAGTGCCGTCCCGTTAATATAATATTCGCCATTCCGGAAAAGTGGGAAATTGCCCTTAACGCGCTCCGGCAGCAAGAAAAAATACTGCGACAGCCATTCTTTGATGCCAAAGACAATATAATATGCTATAGCGAAAATGTGCAAATAACGTCAGAACTCATGAACAGAATTGAAAGAAAGAGTAGCCCGGAATCATGGCTGGCTATTTCTAATGGACGATTTGCCACTCGGATTAATAATGAACTGGTTGGAAATATACTGACTGATATCCGAGCAGATATAGTGGCAGTCAATGCAGAGCCTGCGTTGCTCAGCAAACGAGAAAAAACACGATTAACAATAGAAGGTAATATAGCTGGTTTCCGCCGCTTATACTCGGATACGGCTGAGTTTGTCACCAATCCTAATGATTGGCCTCATCATCTTTTTATCAAAGCCCATGCCTTTAAAAAGCTTTTCACCGATAACACTTTGCCTATATCTTTCTCTGCCCTCATCGAAAAGTGCCGGTCAAACGCACTAATTCTGCGAGCAGTAAATATCGGTGGAACTGTACTGGATTTGGACACGGAAGGAGAACTGCTGGAGTTTTGTAAGATAATGCTTGCAAAATTCGGGAAATCAAATTTCGAATTTCGAAATTCAAATAAGATTTCCAAAGATTCGAGATTAGTGGGAAAAGTGTTATTAGGCAAGAACGTTCAGGTTGATCCAAATGTGATCGTTGTAGGACCAACCATTATTAATCAAAATGTTCACATCGAAAATGGGGCAGTGATAAATTCATCAATCATCGGCCCGGATGTACATGTGCCACAGAACCAACTCGTGGACAATTGCATAGTCAAAGATGCACAATACGATTGGAAACACTCAATTCGATATAATATTGGCAGTTCCGAGCAAACTGTTTGTTCGGAACATGATATAAGCCATCTGCTGAACACCGATAATACGTACCGAAACTGGCCAAGGCTTTCTTATGCAAGGTGCTTCAAAAAAATTGCCGATTTTCTCGCTGCAGCAATAGTATTGATTCTATTTGCCCCATTAATACCATTCATTGTATTAGCAATAAAGTTAAATTCGCCAGGTCCGGTATTTTTCAAGGACAAACGTCAGGGACTTCACGGGAGGGAATTTAATTGTCTGAAATTCAGGACAATGGTCACCGGGGCAGATAAGATACAAGAGAAGCTGCGATTCGTAAGTCAGGTGGATGGCCCACAATTCAAGATGATAAACGATCCCCGAATAAGTGCCGTTGGCAGATTTATGCGGGAGACATATATCGACGAAATACCTCAATTCTTTAACGTTCTACTTGGCCAGATGAGCGTAGTTGGCCCAAGGCCTTCTCCTGAATCAGAGAATACGTTATGTCCATCTTGGCGTGACGCTCGCTTATCTGTTCGACCGGGAATCACTGGACTCTGGCAGATTCTAAGGACACGGGTGCCTATGAAAGACTTCCAGGAATGGATACGTTATGACACTGAATACGTCAGGAATCTGTCACTGAAGATGGACTTATGGATATGTTGGCAAACAACGAAAAAACTAATTAAGGATTTTATTAATCAGTTCTAATCATCTACACGAGACCTAAGGGATGTTTACCGTCACTTTTAACTTGTGTAGAACATTTTGTGAAAGGATAAAAAATGCCAAGAAGATACTTTAACTGGAAACTGGCAATCGTTTTATTAATTAGCCTGGTGGTTTTGTGTGTAACTGCCTTTGGACTACGCCGATGGCAAAAAGCAAACAGTGCCGAACAAGGACTTGCTCTTGGTAACCAGGCATATAATGAGCAAAATTGGGAAGAAGCAGCAGAAAATCTTGGCCGTTATCTTGCTGTACAACAGGATGATATACAAGTATTACTCAAATACGCTGATGCGCAAATGCATATCAGGCCCCGCAAGCATAACTATATTCAACAAGCTATCGCAGCATATCGAATCGTTTTAAGAGTAGATGATACTCATTCAGAAGCCGCCTTACAACTTACAGAAATATATTTAATGATGGGTATGCCTGGGGAAGCAGAGTTAATTGCCAAAAGACAACTTGAAAAAGTTCAAGACCCGAACCTTCGCAGGATGCTTGCCATTGCTTTTGCTCAACAACGAAAATTCAATGAAGCAGCAACCGAATTGAAGGCCATCTGTACCGAACACCCAGAGCAAATATTAGCTTACGAAACGCTGGGGCAACTTATAGAACAATATCCCGAAGAGTTTCCGGATCAAGCCTCAAGTTGGTTTGACGAAGCTGTAAAAAATAATCCGACCTCGGCCCTTGCATACTTAGTTCGTGCTGGTTTTCATCTTAGAAACAAAGCTGAATCAGAAGCCTTAGCTGATATAAGCAAGGCGGAACGACAGGATTTATCTGACGCCTCGGTACGTCTTCGACTTGCGAGAGAACTAATCAATTTAAATCTGCTGGATAAAGCAGAAGAACATCTCGTTGCTGTCCATAAGGTCATACCGGCAGACCAGGATCTGTGGCAAATATGGGCACATCTGGCTTTACGTTCACAGTCAAAGGAAAAGATGTTAAATACAGCTGAAACTGGCCTAAAAGAGCTTTCTTCTCAATCCTGGGATTTTATGCTCATGGCCACAGAGCTATTCATACGATCGGGCCAACTGGATCGTGCTTCCGACTGTATATTAAACCTTCGCCAAAAGGATGCATCACATGCGATAGTTGCATACCTTGAAGGATTTTTAGCTGCGGAAAAAGGGAGTCTCTTTGATGCCGTCAAATATTGGCAACAGTCGGTGGAATCAGGCAATAAGTCCACCCAAATTCGATTGGCGCTGGCCTCAGCCCTGACCAATTTAGGTGATAGACAATCTGCATTACGGCAGATAAACACCCTCATTGCTGAAAAGCCTGATTCTTTTCATGGGCATTTGGCACTGGCCAAAATGTTAGCTCAGACTGCAGACTGGGTCAATGTTGAAAAACATGCTGCAAGAGCAATGGAGCTTGCACCAGCAAATCCTGAGCCTGCACTCCTTTTTCTACGGGCTCGGATGCAACTAGTAGGGGAAAGATCAACAGGAAGAAATACCCAAATCCTGCAGGAAATAGAAAAACTTTTGTCTACATTAAACAAAACACATCCTGAGAACTTAGAACTTGGCCTTCTTCAACTACAGCTTATGATGCAGCAAGGTAATTTTATCGATGCCCAGGAGTTGGTAACTCGTCTAAGGGAAAAGCATCCCTCTGAAGCTGTAAGTATTGCATTGGCCGAAGCTGAATTACTCGCCGCTCAAAATAAAACAAGTGAAGCAATATTAAAGCTAAAAGAGACAACAGAGAAATTTCCTGACGCTCTCGGGCCAATAAGATATCTTGCGATTTTACTATATAGGAATGGTGATCAAACAAGATGTGAAACAGTTTTAAAAGATGCATTAGCACGTATTGAACAGCCCGTTGTTCAGCGCGAATTGGGCTTGATACTTGCTCAATTTTATATTCGTTGGGACAAAACGGACGATGCGTACACACAACTTGTTTCACTTTCACAGAAACTGCCTAACGACCTTCCGATAAAACGCCAGCTCTTGTTGTGTGAGCAGGTTTTAACTGATCCTGAAAAGGCCCAACAACTCGTAAACGAGATCAAGTCCCTCGAGGGTGAAAATGGCTGGCAAGGGCGATATGAACAGGCTAAGGTATTATTTTTCGATAGTGATTTTAAAAGTCACTATCCCAAAATTATATCGCTTTTACAGGAAAACATACTGACAAATCCAAATGACCAAACAAGCCGTATACTCCTGGCCAGAACATACGATAAGGCAGGCGAGTTGCAATTGGCAATTTCAACATACCGTGATGCCTTGAGTAGATCACCCGATGACCTTCGTATAATAACTCCCACTATAGCAGCACTCTACAAGGCCAAAGAATATGACCAAGCTGAGGAACTTTTCAACCGTACCTCGCAAGAAAAATTTCAGGACCCTCAACTTCAAAGACTTCAATTACAAAGCTTCCTCAGACGTGGACAATTAGATTCGGCTTCAGATATTCTGCAGAATCTTCTAAATAATGATCCCAATAACCATAGTGCCTTCCTATCTCTCGCATTACTCAAGATACAGCAAAATAAGTATGAAGAGTCGGAAGATTTGCTGGCGAAACTTAAAGCGCAAGATCCCAACTCATTGGCTGTAATTGCAGCTCAAATTCAACTCTACCTCCGTCAGGATAAACCAGAAGAAGCCCTCAAAATCTGTGATGAAATGTTGAGCAACCTTCATAACGCATCCGCTTATATACTTAGTGCAAGGACATATGCCACTCTGGGTCAAGCCGATAAAGCATTGGAAGAACTTGGGCAAGCAATTTCTATTGAACCTGATAATGTTGAAGTGTGGATTGCAAGAAGTGATTTCTATCGCTCCGTGGGCCAAACTAATAAAGCGGCTGCTGATATCCAACACGCCTTGTCTCTGGCATCAGATAACATAGAAATCCAAAAACGGGCAATTTCGCTGTTTTTAACATCAGGGCAGCCCAACATGATTCGTGAGGGAAATACCTTTCTTGACAAAGCTCTTGAGTCAAATCCGGAGGACATCGAACTGCAGTTATTCAAAGCCAATTCATTGCTTCTCGAAGGGACTGCTCCGTCAATTGAGAATGGAAGGCAAATTCTCCAGTCAATAACTGAAAAACAGCCTGAAGTTAGTGGAGCCTGGCTGTTACTGGGAGAACTGATGCTAAAACAGGGACAACCTGGGAAAGCTGTGGATGTTGCCCTGCGAGGTCTTGCTTACAAACCCAATGACAAAACACTCCTGCTTTTAAAAGCTCGCGCCGAGGCAGTTAGGTCACCTATTCTGGCAATTCCTACTCTCAAGGAGCTTTGTGAGCTGGATCCCAATGATTTAGAAACGGTAACGTTGCTGGCAAGCACATATATAACGACAGGCGAACCACAAAAAGCTGTAAGCATACTCAGAAAACAGATAACAACCTGCGACCTCTCAACTCGCCGGAAATGCAGACTCGCTCTGGCTATGGCCTTATACAAAGCAGGTGACAAAATAGAGGCACAAAAGGAATTTGATTCTCTACTTGAGTCTGAACCAAATGATCCACGACTACTGATAGCACAAACACAATTACTCAAAGAAGAAAAGCTCTGGAGCCAGTTGAATCTAAAGGTCGTTGATTGGTATAAAAAGCATCCAAATGACAGCCAAACACCTGTTATTATTGCCAGAGATCTGATGGTAGTTGACAACAACGAGGCCAGGCGGACAGCCGAAGACATAATTCGATTGATTCTGAAAAATGATCCGGTATGTACCGAGGCCATTAGGATTCTGGCTATTCTTTTGGAAATGGTCGGCCGTTCCACCGAGTCTGCAGAGCTTTACCAACAATTAATTGAACTTGAACCTGAGAACCCTATCGCCATTAATAATCTGGCATGGATAATGTCTGAACATAAAGGTCAATATCAACAGGCGCTGCAACTTGCCCAGAAGGGGCTGAATTTAGCCCCAAACTATATAGACCTTCTTGAGACTCGCGGTGTCGTGTACTACCGCCTTGGCGAATACAATAAAGCCATGCAGGATCTGACCAAATGCCTCGAGCTTTATCCTGGTTCAACCCCGCAATATGTTGCTGCAAGTTTTCATTTAGCAAGAGTTTTTGACAAACTCGGAAAAAAGGACGAAGCGCTGAAATACTTAAATCAAGCCCTCCGCTTAGAGGGTAGAATCGGAGGTTTACCAACTGCAGAGCTGACTGAAGCACAACGTCTGCTCATAACATTACAGGAGGGTAATTAACCATGTCACAATTACCAAGTTCATCAGATGAAGTAATCAATAAGGGCAATTCCTTCTACAAACATCCTGAAGTCGTATTGTTAGAAGAAAAACATTGGTCATATATCAAGAAACGATACAATATTAGCCCGCGTGAGCTTGAAATAGCTAAGTTAGTTTGTCAGGGCTTCAGCAACAAAAAGATATCGAATGAACTGCAGATAGAACTTGGAACTGTTAAAGTTCACTTGCGAAATATTTACCGAAAGGTTCGCGTCAAGAACAAAATCATACTGCTGCTCACGTTTATAGACGATACAAATAAACTCTTTAACAAATCTGTTATATCAAGTTGTATCCCGATTATAGACTGAGAAAGGAGCTAACCTGCAAATGCAATATTATGGCACAACAATATTAAACTCCTTTTTAATATAGCGGGTGTGTGGGTAGAAAAATTACCCTGGCAAAGAACTCGGTTATGTGACATCCTACGGTTTCAACCAATATGTTAAGCATTTTCTATTGCCTGAGAATATAGGTGTTCTTTACCAGTAAACCTTGAACTTCCGACCAGACAAAGAATGATATTTTCAAATACATCAGGTTGTTTTATAATCTTAAACGTAAAGTTGCTACTTTGGGATATATATACTCGGTAGCTTATAAAGAATTTTACGAAAGGAAACAGCAATATTCAAAATAAATATAGGCGTCGAGTATCTACAATGCGTAGAGCACTTCATTCGGCAAGTAATTTCATCTTGTCACGATAGAGGAGGACTGTGTTAAACGTGTTTAAAATTTTAAGAAGTATGATTTCAGACACATATCGTTTATTGCATGGCAAGTATTTAACGCCGAGTACAAGTTTTATCATGTTATCAGTTTAGAAAAACTCAGAGGCTTTATGCCTTCCCTAAGACAAAAAAGAACACAGAAAGTATGCGCCAGAATTTTCCGCCTATATCCGCGTACAACTACTGCTTGACCACCCAGAGCTTTGCAGATTGACGAGCGAAAGTCACTCTGTAACTGAGCTTTGGAAAGAAACCAATGCAAAACCTTTTGAAGAATTCGAAGATGGCGTTATTCGTTTCAAGGCCGATGATTTCGCCGACAATTTCCATTGTATTTCTGTTGCAAGTGCCTTCAGACTTTAATATTCAAAAACAATCAGGGAATGTAAGTTCTTGATATTACGAAGCTTGTGAAACACGCCTGAGAGGATTCGAACCCCTAACCTTCGGTTCCGTAGACCGACGCTCTATCCAATTGAGCTACAGGCGCAACTCTTTATTTATAAGCACTTACAGCAATTTGCCTCGTGTCCTATGATAATTGAACGACCGGATAACTCAGCCATTCGCCC
>CAZFOQ010000054.1:0-25735 GCA_964520535.1 uncultured Pirellulales bacterium
CAAATTATACTGCAATGGTTAAAGTTGAGTTCCTAAACTCTCAATTGCCGGGGGGCGATACCGATTCCTTTCTCGACGTTGGATCCTTGAGCTTAAACAAAATATGCGGATTGTAAGAACGAGCAAATTGATAATTCTTCATAATAAATTCTCGAAATGGCTTCATCGCTTCGTATCGACCAGCCTCGGCATCATCTATCCTTTCGCGGAGCATTTTTGCATATTCGGCATCAAATTGAGTTACGATTTTATCATCATTGGGCAACAGGCCATTTCCGGTAACAGGCCACAACTCCAAGGGCGGCCTGTTCCCCGGGAAGTGATGCTTTCGGCTGTCAACTATGTATTTTGGCTTATCCGCTTCTAACTCCGCCAGTAAACCTTTGATATCATTAGCGAATCTCTCAGGCGTCTTAGTATGCATTTCACTTGTAAAAGGCCAGGACGTCGGTGCCAGACGTTGGGCTGCAACGTATATCCCCGGATACCAGCCCCATACAAAAATTTTGTCACTCGGATTGGAATTATCACGGATATATTCGCCTATTGCCTCCCACGGATATTTGCCGCCTTGCCGCCGACGCGCAGAAATCTCATCCAACTTTTGCGCATAACCTCTCGAGGGATTAGAATAGAGTGCACCAGAGTGTGGGCCTTTTTTGATTCCGAAGAATATAGGCCATGACATAATTATCATTAAAATCAGGCCAACCAAACCTACTACCGCCCATCTGATCTTGAACACGGCACTCTTTAATTTATCGTAGTAAATTGCAATCAAATATCCACCTAATATCGCTGCAGAAGCATTCAAAGGCAAGTAATATTGCTCGTATGAACGCGGACTAATCCAGACAAAAGCCATATCGAGCAGCCACCAGAGAGCAAACAGCAGAACAAAACGGTCGTAGGATTTTGCCGATACTTTTTCCTTTGATGTCCTTTTCAAAATCAATCGTACAATTCTGGTGACAATTGAACCGAGAGCCAGAGCAAGCGGCAGAATCAACAGGCCATAAAATCGCAGCACTATGGGCCACTGCTCGGAAAACGGGCGAAGCTGCCGGGCTCCTGAAAGATAAGAGCCTCTAAGCGAACTGAAACCTGCCTCTGAAGGCATTATAGCCTCCCAGAGAAAGAGATAAGGCAAATCCAATTGAATATCCCATCCCAATATCCAGATATAGAATGGTGAAATTGCCACTAATGCTCCGGCAAACAACAGCAAAATATCAGTCCCTGTCTGTTTCCAGGTTCTGTGCTTTAGCAACGGCTGGGCAATCACAAAAAGACCAATCGCTCCTATTGCCGTAGTGCCGGTCTCTTTGAAAAGCGGGGCCCAACTTACAAATCCCCCGGCCAGCAACGCCCACCACCATTTTCCACCCAATTGCCGCAACACAAAACAGCTTATTCCCATAACCATAAAGGCAATCATATACTGCTCTTTAACGTTGCCGTATTTGGCAATTAACGGCGCAGAAAGATAAATCGAAGCAACAATAACACCCACGCCGGCAGGTAGTATCCCAAACAGTCTCGCCATAGCAATAAACATCAGCACCAAAGCAGCCACCTGGAGCACTGTTTGAACGATCTTAGGACCGACGTCACTGAACCCAAATAGCTTCACGCCGAGCATATTCAACGTCAGGGTCCCAAGGCGGCAAGACGGCTTTTCCTCGACCCCGATCTCGGCGCCGTCGAGAATATGTTTTGCTGAATAAACATAAGCCCCACTGTCGAAAGCGCCGGGAGAATTGAACTCGAAATATTTGCCCAAAGAAAAAGGAACTGCCGCAAGAATAGCTATAACCATACAAGCAATAAGACGGCTGTGGTTCTTTCGATCGGCGGTTGATACTAACTTCTCGGTGTGGCCTCTATTATGTTTTTCCACTACTCCCCTTTTTCGCCGGATACTTCCAGAATGTCTGTCTTTTGGAGCGGCTTTGCTCATTTGCTGTCTCCGGTTTCACCGGGCGATTCAAGTATCTCCCTGATGACATAAGTCGGCCGATTTTGCGATTCGTGATACGTTCGGACCAATAGCTCAGCCAGCAAACCCATAAAAATAAACTGGGCGCTAATAACTAAAAGCAGGATTGTTAAATACAATAATGGATTTCCAGTCATATCCGTCTTCTTGATAATTTTCATTAGAATAACGGCGAGACCGGAAATGCCACCTAAAAAAAATGCTATCAATCCCCAACCGCCAAACAACTGAATTGGCTTAGTGGAAAAACTAAGAAGGAACTTTACTGTAATAAGATCCAATATCACTTTCCAGGTTCGTGCCAGGCCGTATTTGGTAGTGCCTGTGGTTCTGGGTCTATGGTTTACTACTATTTCTGTGATTGTAGCTCCGCTCCAGCTTGCCAGGGCCGGGATAAACCGGTGCATTTCGCCGTATAGTTTTGTCTCAACCAAGACTTCCCTGCGATAAACCTTGAGTGTGCAGCCGTAGTCATGCAGCTTGACACCTGTTATCCTGGAAATAAGCCAATTAGCAATTTTGGAAGGAAGCAGTCTTGTCAGAGCATTATCGTGTCGCTTTTTTCTCCACCCACTTACGACGTCAAATCCCTCCCCGAGTTTATCGATCATTTTAGGTATATCCGCCGGGTCATTTTGCAAATCGGCGTCAATAGCAACGATAATTTGCCCCCGTGCGTGAGCGAAGCCCGCGGCCAGAGCTGCGGTTTGGCCGAAGTTCTTGCGAAAGCAAATAATCCGGATACCGGCGTCGTCTTTTTGCAACCGAGTCAATACGGCGAGGCTGTTATCAACACTGCCGTCATTGACGAAAATTATCTCGTAGTTGAATTTGCCGGATAAGGCTTCGGTGATTTGTTTATGAAGCGGACCGAGATTATCCTGTTCATTCAGCAGGGGCACAATGACCGAAATTTCGGGACGAACCTCTTTTGTTATTTTTTGCACAATGCGCTGCTCATGACCATTATCGGTCATACTTCATTTCCTTACAAAACTCTTATTCCTGTATCAATAACTACCATAATAATAGAAAAGATATCGGCTGTAAAGACGAACCAGAGTAGATAAAATACGCAATGTACAGACTCAAAGCAGATAAAATACCGAAAATAACGACAAAGAACAGGAAAATCGGCTGAGACTGTTGACCCGAAAAGTCGATATACGATTGTGAAACGGGGCCCTCAACAACCTACAATATCAATAATAATTTTGTTGATTCGGCCCTATCTATTGTGATAGTATAGAAGTTTCCTTTACTTACAACTATGTCATAATTTAACGTGGAGATGATAATATGAGACGGTATTGCTTTATTTTATATTTTCTCATTGTTGGTTTTATATTATTCCATCAAAGTGGCTGCCAGGAGCAGGCGAAAGTTGAAGGAGATCTCAAATCGTCTGTCTCTGACGAGATCGAAGAACTGACGGTCAGCGTGCCTGATTCCAATAAACCGGCTCCGAAAATCAAATTTGACAAGGTTGTTCTTGATTTTGGCGAAGTCGGCCTAGGAACAAAATCGACTGATGAATTTAAGATCACAAACATCGGAGAGGGTGTATTAAAAATCACAAAAGTTGGACAATGTTGTGGTGTTGTCGCTACCCTGGAAAAGGATGAATACGCTCCGGGTGAAAGCGGAGTATTAAAAGTCATATATAACGCACCCATGCGGACAGGTCCTCAGATACGGCAACTGAGGATAAGCAGCAACGATACCACTAATCCAATCGTCAGACTTTCTATTAAGTCCAAAATTGTCTCAAAAATCGCCTGCAAGCCGGATAAATTGAAGCTTTTTCTCGATGAAGAAAATGCCGGTTGTGACAAGCTTACAATCAGAAGTCTTGATAATCAGCCCTTTGCGATAACACGAATTAGATCAACTGCCGATTGTATAACTGCTGATTTTGACCCTATGGTCAAAGCAACAGAATTTGTTATCGATCTCAAGGTCGATATGGAAAAAATACAAAAGAACCAGAAAGGAAGTATCGATATTAATCTGACACATCCCGAAGGCAACTTTGCCTCTATTCGTTTTGATGTGTTACCAAAATTTACAGTTAGACCGCCACTTCTAATCGTATTTAACGCCGAACCGCAAAAGCCGATAATACGAAAGGTCTGGATTTTTAATAATTATAACGAAGATTTTGAGATTGAGTCAACTTCATCAAAAGCGAATACAATCAAGGTTATCAATCAAAGCAAAGTCAATAACGGTTATCAGTTTGAAGTCGAGATAACACCACCAGCTCAAGAAGGCGAATTAAGATTTACAGATGTATTTAATATCGATATTAAAGGGGGCGAGAAGAAAGCAGTTACCTGTAATGGGTACTATGTAAGAAGTAAAACCAGTGCCCAAAAAAATAGAGGGAGTTTTTAGGTCTCCGATAAAATAATAGGCTCTTTAGGTACTAACAGATACTGAACACCGATTAACATACAACCGTACTATGCGAAAATCCCGATATTTAGTCCCGTTCAAGGAATAAAACTTCGCTTAGTATATGAAGCAATGCGTAACCAGCATTTGTATATTGATCGTAGGTTCTTTGTGTGTCTTAATTCTACTAAAGAAACTTTCAGAATGGCAAAAGCACCCTAACAGCTTCCGTCATAATTTACTTGTTTGAATCTGTTTATTTCGCTAAAATAAACGTCAAATAACTAAAGGTGTTGTAACATTCTGTGTTAGATATAAAAATATGAAACGGAATTGCTCCATTATTTATCTTCTCACTGTCGTTTTTATACTATTGCCTAACAATGGCTGCAAGGAACAGGCTAAGGTCGAGAGAAAGCTTAAGACTGTCCCAACCGAGGCCCAGGGGCTGATGATCGGTGTGTCTGATCCCAATAAACCGGCACCAAAAATTGAATTCGACAAGGTAGTTCTCGATTTCGGCAAAGTCGGTCCGGGAACAAAATCAACTGGTGAACTCAGGTTTACAAACACTGGAAAGGGCATACTGAAAATCACGGAAGTTGAACAATGTTGCGGCGTTGTCACCACACTGGAAAAGAACGAATATACTCCGGGCGAAACGGGAGTAATAAAAGTTATATATAGCGCAACCACGCAAATAGGCCTGTTTAAGAGACAACTCGTTGTAAGCAGCAACGACAATACAAATCCAAGCGCCGAACTAACCATAAAGGCAGAAATTATCCCGAAAATCGCCTGTAAACCGAATAGATTGAAACTTTTTCTCGACGAAGAAAATGCCGGCTGTCCCGAGCTTACAGTCAACAGCATTGATAACCAGCCTTTTGCAATAACGGGAATCAGATCGACTGCCGACTGTATAACTGCTGATTACGACCCCGCGATCAAAGCAACAGAATTTGTTCTTGATCTCAAGGTCGATATGGAAAACATACAAAAAAACCCAAGAGGATATATAGAATTTATTTTAACCCATCCCGAAGGTAATATTGCCTCTGTTCCCTTCAATGTAGTGCCAAAATATACACTCGATCCGCAGATGCTTATCTTTTTTAATGCCGAACAGCAAAAGCCAATTCTAAAAACAATCAAAGTACTCAATAACTACACTGAAGATTTTGAGATTGCCTCGACCACATCAAAAGATAATACAATTAAAGTTATCAAAAATAGCAAAGTTGAGAAAGGCTATCGTCTTGATATCGAGATAACACCACCAGCTAAAGAAGACAAAATAAGATTTTCAGATGTATTCTACATCAATATCAAAGGGGGTGAGAAACTGGCAGTTACCTGTACAGGGTACTATGCAAGAGGATAGTCTGAATCACAAAACTCATGGGTGATTTGATGTCCAATGGCAAAGTAGTCAGCTTTTCAGGTGTCAAAAGAAGCATAATATCGATTAACTACCGATCGTAAAATTGTTAAAACCGGCTCCATTAAAGAGCCCTTTTTAATGGATTAAACTCTATTAAGTATATGAAACAATCAGTTACTTGCATTTGCGTAATAATGATATGTGTCTCGTGTGTTTTGAAGCAATCAACAGAGTCTTCAAAGCATGATAATGAGTTTTTCGGGACTTCCGACAGTCCTGAGGCTATTACTGTTTTTTTAACCGGAAACGAACTCGGTTCTTTGAAGCCCTGCGGCTGTAGTGGCGGTCAACTTGGAGGGCTGGATCGACGCTCGGCAGTCTTTGATCGCGTACCCGAGGAACAAAGACTGATTATCGATACAGGGACTTTAGTGGAAAGTGAAGGTGACCAGGACTTGATCAAGTTCAATATTATTATCCGGGCTTTTGCCTTGCTCGGCTATGATTTAGTCAGCTTCAGTGAAAAGGACCTCGAAATCATTCGCAACTACTTCGGGACGCTGGACGATTTTAGCTCGATATTGAATATCATCGCTCCGGCGGGTCCATCCGGTTTAAACGCGCCGGCAAAATTTACTCAAAGGTTCGTATTACATAACCAGACGATAGACGTATCAATAGCGACCATCGACGTCAATTCCACACCCATAGAATTCATCGGCGAAGCTTACTTTCCTCCATCCAATGATGATGAGGCTCAAAACCAACTGTTCAATATCCTTATCCTGAACCGTTGTGATCCTGAACTTATTCAATCTATTGCCGAGAAGGTCCCCGCCATACATTGCCTGGTTTGCCCTGCTGAATCCGACCAGCCCATGATCATGAGTGACCCAAATACAAGGCCGTTCGCTTTCTCTATGGGCCGGAAGGGTAGATATATATCTAAATTGCATATCGACGCCACTCAGACAGATCATAAGCCAAAACTGAGCTTTGAAGTCAAAGCGGTTACGGAAGATTTGGAACAGAATGAACACCTGATTAACCTGTACAAAGATTATCAACAGTGGGTCAAAGAAGAAAATCTCCTGGAAGAATACCCGCGTTTACCCTTGCCGGATGGCTTGAAATATGCCGGCTCGGAATCCTGTAGCACCTGTCATCATCAATACGAATATATAGAATGGATGGGCAAACCTCACGCAAACGCTTATGCAACGCTTGAGGAAGTCGGCTCGCAATATGACCCCGAGTGCGTTATATGCCATGTTGTAGGTATGGATTACGAAAGCGGATTTATATCTGAGCGGAAAACACCCCTTATGAAAGATGTAGGCTGTGAAGTTTGTCATGGCCCCGGCTCCAAACACAACTTGGATCCCAATGAGTTCAAGACCACGATAACTGATCCAAAAACGATGTGCATTAAATGCCACACACCTGAACACAGCGACGACTATGCTGGACACGAGGAGGAAAAATTGCAACTAATTAAACATTGGACGGAACCAAACGACCTCAGCGATGTCAAATAAAAAAGAGCATTAGAACACAATATAGGTGATTCTTGCACCATTGAGTTCAATATGATAAAGACATTGCGTACAACCAGTATTTTAACAGCGGCTTTGGCGGTCATTTTGGTTGGTTTCTTTGTTTTTCGCATCGTTCATGGCGTCCGCAACAATGAAACTATCAAGGAATTTCTAAGTTCGCCGGGCGTGATAGAGAAATTCAAAACTGCTGAGGGTAATAGAACCAAGATCCGTAGCGGCCAGAGTTCGCCACTTGTACAACAGGCCCAGGCCTTTGCGTTATATTTGAATCCGCCCGCACCGAAAGCACCGAAAAACATTATCACAGGCCGGAGTATCAGCCCCCAAGTAAATGTTACACCAAAGTTTAAGGTTATTGGCACCAGTTATTATAAGCAATGCCCGGCGCTTTCTCTGGCGTTGATTGACGAACCGGGCAAAGGAATACACTGGGTAAAACAATCAACTACAGTGGGGCATTTGCTTATTGAGCAGGTAAAAGACGGCCTTGTAATTGTCAAAGGCGATACAGAAACTTTCGAACTTGTCGCTGAACGCAGGTCACCAAAGAGCCCTTCCAGCAGCTCATCAAACGTTCCTAAAAAGCCGGCCAACTCGATTAGCCCCAGATCCAGGATGCAACTGCCTTCCAGGGCTCGCAATTTAGCTAAAAGAGTACCGAGCAAATCGCCTCAACCACAGCGAACCGATGGAAGAAACGCGAAACTGGAAGAGCTCTATGAAAATCTAAAAAAATTAAAAACAAGCCCCGACATAACTGATTCCGAACTGAGCGAAGAGGAAAGAGCTAAACAAATCGAAAAGATTATTTCCAGCTTCAAGGCTTCTTATGTCAGTCCTGAAGAGGCAAAAAAACTTGATGATTTAGGAGAGAAATTAAAAGAAGGATATATGAGGGAACCGAACCTGGTCTATTCGGAGGACGAATAGTCAAATAATACATCTGAGCCAATCTCAGCACAGTCGGGATAACGGAAAGATAATTTACCTGCCCCCCATATTTGTTGTGAGGTCCCCAAAAGGCGAATTAAAGCCTTTGGGGACCCCAACAAGTTTAAAATGCAACCAACTCAACAGGAAATCACTCACACAAATAAATTACCGACCGATAACTTCAAATTCACTTTTTGATACCGAAAAACCAAAACATGCTTTTTTTATTGCAAAATTAGCTTATTTTTTACCTGAAAATGGGGAACTTTTAACTCCTTTTTATGTCTGATTAAATAGCTGATTCCATATAGCCAGCTTGGTGGAACTCAGTGGATATTTATGAAAGAACATCCTATAAAAAATGCAATATTAGTAGCTTTATTAACAGCAGTGCCTTACAGGCTTGTAAGCGACTGTATATATTTTAATTTAAGCTGCCTTGTAAAAAAAATCTTGTGCAAAACTGTAACAAATGCTTATGAAAAGCCCTGTAAAACAAAAACTGTGCCATGTTATTTGAGTAAAAATATACTCTTATTTCCTCAAATAATGGCCCAGAGTATTGTTCAATTTTGCACAATTATATGACTAACCTTTTTTGATTCGGCTGGGCCCGATCAGGATTGAGGGGTAAATGTGATGGCAAAACAGCAATTTTATCGGAGACGACACAGTAAAGTTCTCATTTTGGCAATTACTGTCCTGATATGCAGCAGTTATCTTAAAGCTTCCGAACAGGAAAATTATGAGCTTGTACCGTATGAGTTTATTAACTTGAAAAATATCGCTCCCGAACAAGGCAAGAAGTTTCTTGACGATGTGGGGATTGGTACAGTTTCGCATATTCCCGGTTCGTCTGCACTTTTAGTGACGGCTCAGCCCCGGGAATTGGCTAAAGCAAAGGCCATTCTAAATCTTATCGATGAACGGGAACAATTTGTCATACAAAAGATCTCTCCTGCAACAGCAGCCAAGAAACTTCCATCCAACGAGCAGATCGCCGCGAAACTTGGAAATATTTCAATCGGCAGTTTCACAACCCCCCCTGCAGCACAGGCCGGCGCCAGAGCAATTATTAATGTCCACAATAACGCTATGATTGTCATTGCACCGGCAAGCGTGTTGGATAAAATTGTTACTACAATTAGACAAATGCAAAACGAAGGACAGTCTAAAGAACAGGGATCAGGTTCCACGGCGAATACAACAAGGCTCGAGCCAAACACTGTTGCTGCCCTGCTGGGGCAAAAAGTGACTGAACAAAAAACACCACAGATACAATTAATCGAACAAAAAGCAATAGAGCAAAAAACAGCAGAGCAAATGGCTGCTTCGCAAAAGTTAGCTCAGCAAACAACGCCACAGCAAACAGAATCACAGATGCCTTCTGACGTACGGCCATCTGGCTCGGTTCCCATTCCTAATGCGGATGATATCATTAAGCTGACTTTGCCCGAAAAACTTACAATGATTGAATTTTTGGGTTTGGTAGGTCCATACCTTCGACTGGATTTTATGTACAATGAGGCAGATTTGGCCAGCCACGATGTTACATTCAATCCTAACGGCAAACTCCAGGGCCCCATAACAGTACGAGATTTGTATCATTTACTTGAATCCGTGCTGAAGTTCAAAGGCTTTGTAATGACTCGCGGCATGGGTAATCTTGTCACTATCGTTCCCAAGGACAGCGCATTAGACATCGATCCCACCCTGATCGATCCGGCTCAGCCCGCCATCGGAATTGGCGACGTTGTCGTGATGAGTGTCTTTTCACTGGAACATATCGATACCACCAGTGCCAAAGAATTCTTAGAAGGAATGAAGTTGACAACGGATATCACCTCGGTCGCCGAAACGAAAACCCTTCTTGTCACGGCATACGCACATCGTATGCCGCGGATCAAGGCTCTGCTCGATATTGTCGATAAGCCCGGAGAGCCGAGGAAATTCAGGTTCCGGCAACTGCGCTACACGGAGGCACAAATCCTTGCCCCAAAACTCAAGTCACTTGCAGAAGAGTTAGGGACTGTTTCCATTACCATTGCCGCAGAGGAAGATACGACAACTCCTCCACGTCCCATACGAAATCCGCGTGAGTCGGCCAACGCATATAATGCCCGAGTTCGCGCATGGCAAGCCCAAATAAATAGGCTAAGACAACAACAAACAGCCAGAGGAGCCCCTCGCCAGCAAACCGAAGTGTTCACCCCTACCGTATATGTGGACGCCGACGAAAGAACCAATCGCATCCTGATGATTGGGCTGGCAGAACAGCTCGACGATGTTGAAGAGCTGATAGATACTCTTGATGTGGCACAGCAGGACCTGCGGACTCTGATACCTTACAAAATCGAATATCTCGATGCTGAGGAGGTAAAGAAAAAGCTGGAAGAGTTTGGAATTATTGGGGTCAGACCAGAACCTACAAAATCTTCAAGAATTACCGGTGACCTCAGGCCTCCGACCACGACAACTCAAACACCCAGACCCCAGACACAAAGGCTCACAACTACTGGTATTCAAATGGAAGGTACAACCGAGTCTCTCGCAGGAGAGCCGCAAGTCATTGTCATTGAAGCGATAAATTCGCTTTTAGTTAATGCAACCGCTGAGCAACATGAACGGATAGCATCAATTATCAGTCATGTGGACAAACAACGACCCGAGGGTGAGATACCATATAAAATTTATCCGCTCGAAAACTCGTCTCCGGCACATTTGAGAGGTATTCTGGAGCAACTTATTGAAGAGACTATTGAAAGTCGAGACGAAGAAGATAAGATTCAGGTAGAGAAAAGACGAAAACTGGAAGAACAGATCACCATTGTTGATGATCCAAATACTTTTTCTTTGATTGTGTACGCCAACAAAAAAAACCAGGAATGGATAAGCAATCTCATTAAGACACTTGATAAAAGAAGACCGCAGGTTTTGATCGACGTAACGCTCGTCGAAGTCAGCAGGGTCGATCTTTTTGATCTCGATTTGGACCTGGTCGGTAAATTTCCCAGAATGGTAACCGGCGGAATAATGGATTCAAATCATATTAATGCACTCCTGCAACCATTCGCCGAAGACCGAATCATCGAAACAGCATCAATCTCTGGAGAAGGACAAGGATTTTACAGCGACCGGCATATTCAGGCTTTGCTCAAAGCCATGAATACGAAAAGTTACGGCCGAGTTTTGGCAAAGCCCAAGATTTTAGTTAACGACGGACAGGCTGGTACAATTAGTACCACAGATATAACTTATGTCGAAATAGAGCAGGCTATCATACCGGAAGAAGGTAACGCAAGAACACTCAAAGACTTCACCGACTATGAAGCAGGAATTGAGTTAATCATAACCCCGAATATCAGCGAGGGTGATTTGCTTTTACTTAAGGTAAGTATGACACGTTCTGACTTTGGCGAAACTCCGGTCGAAGGCGCTCCGCCTAATACTACCGCAAGCGTAGTTGATACGACAGTTACCGTCCCGGATGGTCAAACAATCATTCTCGGGGGTATGATAAAATTAAACCAAACCAAAGGCGGCTCAAAAGTACCGATTCTCGGTGACATACCTTTAATTGGTGGGCTCTTTAGAAATACCAGCAATACGGACCGCTCATCCAATCTCTACGTCTTCGTCAAAGCCAACATTCTCAGGCCCGATGAAACTGTTGCAGGATTGCCTGATTTGGAGAGAATGTCGGATAGAAACAGGGTCTCATTTGAAAGACTTGAGGACCAATTCCAGAGATATGAGGACTGGCCGGGTTTCAAACCCAAACCGATGGAGCCGTTCAAGGTACTTAATGCAGAGTAGTAATGAAAGATTTGCTTATACAAACAGCCAAGCGCACGGGTCTGATTGACGCTGAGCAATTGGCCAAATTTCTCGAAGAAAACGCCGGGCAGGGGCGAATCGATGAGACTCTGCTCAACTGCCCTTACTTTACCGAAGATGTCGTGTTGAAGCTGTTTGCTGAAGCTCTCGGCTGGGAATATCTGCCGGATATATCTGCAAAAGCAGTGCCTGTGGAATTTATTGAAGCTGTGCCTGCCACTTATGCTCAGCACCATTTTCTTATCGGGATAAGACAAGAATCCAATAACGGCGATAATTCCCAATCAAAAAACAGTGAATGCGACTCAGAGGAACTGACTGTCGTTCTATCCAGACCTTTGGATGTGAATGCCCTTGACAATATCTCTAAGATGACAGGCCTGCCGGTCAGAGCAGCGGTATCCACGCGTGCCGCCATTACATCTGTCATCGATGTGGCTTACGAGCAGAGGACCACTGTCATCGAAGAAGTGGTCGAAGAGCTTGATTCACAGAATCTCGACAGGCTCGTTGATGAAGTGTCAACATCGGACGACCTGCTTGATGTTGTAAATCGCCCGCCGGTCATCAGACTGGTCAACGATATTCTCTTTCGTGCCCTGCAATTGCGGGCCAGCGATATTCATGTTCACCCATACGAATCAAAAATTCAGATTCGTTATCGTATTGACGGCATTCTTTACGACACTCTCAGTTTGAACAGGAACGTTCTGCCGCTTATTATCTCCCGTATCAAGGTTATGGCCGGAATGGATATTGCAGAGCGACGGCTCCCCCAGGACGGCAGGTGCTCTGTAAGGCTCGGTCAGCGAGAAGTCGATTTACGTATCAGCACTGTTCCGACCAGCTTCGGCGAACGAAGTGTACTGAGACTGCTGGATAAAAGTACTGGCCTGTTCGAATTACACGAGTTGGGACTGTGCCAGGACGACTTGAAGAAATTTGATTCTCTGCTAAATCGTTCTCACGGCGTCATCTTCGTGACAGGTCCGACAGGCAGCGGAAAAAGCACCACGCTTTACGCCTGTCTTAACAGGATTAATTCAGCAGAGAAAAATGTAATCACAATAGAGGACCCTATCGAGTACCAGCTCGAAGGTATAAGCCAGATTCAGGTTGCCTCAAAAAAGGGAATGACTTTTGCTACATCGCTTCGTCACGTTTTGCGTCAGGACCCTGATGTCATAATGGTCGGTGAAGTTCGAGACATTGAGACAGCGCGCATGGCAATACAATCTTCGCTTACCGGTCATTTGGTATTCAGCACTCTTCACACGAATGACTCGGCTGGAGCGGTCAGCCGGCTTTTGGATTTGGGAGTCGAGCCGTATCTGGTCAGTTCCTCGCTGATTGCCATAATAGCTCAGCGCCTGGTCCGAAAAGTCTGCCCGGACTGCAAAGAATCTGTGGAGCCCTCGACCCATGAATTAAGAGAGCTTGGCCTGGGTGAAATGGGACCTGGCAAGCTTGGGAAATTCTTCATCGGTGCAGGTTGTGACAAATGTTTCCAGACCGGTTATCGCGGCCGAACCGGCATCTATGAAATGATGTTGATTAACGAAGAAATCCAGAACCTGATATACAAAAGAGAATCCGCCGGTACAATAAAGAGGTTTGCCCTTGATGCAGGCCTCCAGACTCTGCGAATGGATGGAGCCAGAAAGGTGCTGGCAGGGGCAACAACTATCTCTGAGGTTTTACGAGTAACACAAACAGATATAATGTAGGAAATGTGAATTTTAATATTATTTCGGATTGCAAAACTCGATATTCGAACTTTATTAGTAAACAATTAATTTATGCCCAGATACCATTATACAGCAATAGCAACCAACGGCAAAAAAGTCAAAGGATCGATCGCTGCAGAAAGCTCCTATGCCGCTCGAAAACAGCTTAGAGCGCGGAGTATTCACCCTTCGTCGATTACCCAGGTCAGCTCCAGTTCACAAAGCAGGGCCGCATTATCTTCGTTGTTAGCCAAACGCGGCAAAACCCAAATAATCGACTTTACTAAGCAGATGTCCACACTGCTCAATTCGGGGATCAAATTGACCGAGGCTCTTTCAGTCATGACCCTTCAGACCTCGGATGTACGATTTCGAAACGCCCTTGTCGACATTCGCGACCGCGTTGTCACCGGTGAATCGTTCACGGACGCCTTGAACGATTACAGCGATTATTTCGATGTAGTATATGTAAGTATGGTCCGTGTCGGTGAGGTTACCGGCTCATTAGGACAGAGTCTTACAACGATTGCCGGATTTATGGAAAAACGCCAGCGAGTTGAGTCTAAAGTAATGACGGCGATGATATACCCGATTGTTCTGATTTTCTTTTGCATCATTGCAATTTTGGTTTTGACAACCAAGGTCATCCCAAAGATAGCTGAACAAATCGCCAGGACCGGTCAGGAGCTGCCCTGGATTACAAGGCGGTTGATGGACGTCAGTTATGTCATGACAAGCTGGTGGTTGCTTGTGGTTATAGCGGTGATCCTTGGAATAGTCTGGGCGCTTAAGAAATTTCTCAAAACAGAGCGAGGTGCATACTTACGGGATAAATTCATACTGTCTCTACCGTTGTTCGGCCCTCTGATAAAACAGCGTGTGGTCGCGCGTTTTGCATCAACTCTTTCGACGCTCCTTGGTTCCGGACTTGCCATGGCGGAGTCTCTTCGTGTCGTCTCCGAGGTCACCGGTAATACTCTGATGAAAAAGGCCATCCATCAGTCACGAGAGAGGATTCTCGCCGGTGCCGATATTGCTACACCGCTTAGGGACAGTGGAGTCATTGATCCCGCTATTGCCCATATGGTGGCAGTTGGGGAAAAAAGCGGCGAGCTTGAAAAAATGCTTAAAAGCATCAGCGATAATCTTGAAGCCTCGACAGACTTAGTGATTGAAAGACTAAGTGCCGCAGTCGAGCCGCTTATTATAATTATTATGGCTGCAATCATAGGTGTCATAGCGTATGCAACAATATTGCCGATATTAGAAGTTTCAGCAGGGAGTTTTTAACCAGGCCCCCGGGAGGTAAAAATGACGAGGAAAAAAAGTAAAAAACTTAACAGACATGGTTTTACAATGGTCGAGCTTATGGCCATGCTTATTATCATTGGCCTGTTAGCCACTTTGGTCGTTACCAAAGTTGCGTCCAAGATAGACCAGGCCCGTATTACAACAACCAAGGCCAATCTGAAGATTCTTCATTCTGCAATCAACCAATTCAAGATGGATACCGCCCGATATCCAACTGAGGATGAAGGATTGATGGCTCTGATTCTACAGCCCAGTGACGTTACGACATGGGAGCCGGGCGGATATCTGGAAACTACAGAAATAAACAAGGACGGCTGGGGAAATGATTTTATTTATGAGGCCTATCCAGAGAGCAATCTGCCATTTGCAATCAGGAGCTGGGGTCCCGATGGCGAACCTGATACCGACGATGACTTGCTCAGCACGGACGCAGGCTGATCACGTCGTATTTCACGTGTTTTCCTTGATGCTTAGAAGTTTCGAAATGCGCTACATAAAATACACAAATCCGGCTTTGAGCAAAGCGAAGGCACGCAACATAAAAAACGGTTTCACAATGGCAGAATTGCTCGTTGTAATTGCAGTGATTTCGCTGTTTGTGCTTTTGGCTCAGACGCATCTTTTCAGGTTACTCAGAAAAAGTACTTTCAAGGCACAAATACAACAACTTGTCTCGACAATGCAAATGGCAGCAACCGCAGCGGCTGAGAGTGATAGAAGATATGAAGTTATTATTGACCTGGAGGAACAGGCTTTTTTACTGCGCCAGATTACCACGCCTGATTTGTCTGAGGTGCTGGATGAGGAAATTATCTTAGAGGATAGGTTAAGTAATAATTGCCGGGTAGTTTATGTTGAGTTTGATGACGGAGAGTTCACCCATGAGGGCAGAGCAAAGTTCAGAGCCGGACGTTCAGGCTGGGCATTCGGCGGCAAAATCCTCCTGCTCGACGAGAAGGAAAAACCCTATTCAGTTGTGGTCAACCGGCTAAACAGAATTATCACATTAGAGGAAGGTGACGTCAGACTTTTGGAGCCAAAACTCAGAGATGAACTTATTTTTTAAAACTTGTGACGCGTCTTGCATAATAAATTGCCCAATACGCAATTCGAAAAAGACGGCTTTTAGCCTTGTGGAAGTTTTAACGGCCCTGGCCATTCTTGCACTTATTAGCTCAAGCGTATTAGTTGTTATAGACCGCTGTGTTACTTCAACGGCAAATTCGGCACAGCGGATCCGGGCCTTTGAAGTTGCACGCGAGAATATGGAGGCCCTTCTGTCTAAGGATTCGGTTGAAGAGACCGTTGAGTATGGCACAAGCGATATTTATCCCGAGATTAACTGGCAAACTGTCGTGGAAACATTTTATGAACCGATAACAGCAAGCATGTGGCTCAGAGGTATTTGCTCAGCCGAGTATATAGACACGGCGGGGCAAAGACAAACCGTTGAGCTCGTTCACTGGCTCACAGGTTTGACAAGGGAGCAATTGATTCAAATTATGAGTCAGCAGGAAGAAGAATTGTTGACAACTCAGCTTCTCGAGACCATAGAGGAAGCTGCCGAGTATGCTGGCGTCGATATTGAAACCATCGAGCAGTGGATCAATAATGGAATGCTTACCACGCAGGATGGCTCATTCGTAAAAAGTAATCTTGACCTCTACATGCGTACCGATGGAAATCCAGGCCCCGAGGATAAAAATATGCAGGTAGCATCCGAAGCTGACCTGGCAAGGCAAAATATCAGACAAGGCCAACAGGGCCAGGATGAAATAGATCCAAAGACAGGCTTGACATACGAGGAACTTGAACAGATGGATATTTCCCAAATTTGGGATATTTTGAAGAAACGACAACAATAGAAGATTTGTTTTCGATCATGATAATCTGCTTTAAACATGATATTAAAAAGGCTCCGAACGCACCCGGAATACGAAAAGGATTTTCGCTTGCTGAGGTGCTGGCAGCTCTGACGATAGGGGCGATGATTCTGGTTTCAGTCTTAGGTATTTATAACAGGGCTGAGAAATCTGCCGCTAAAGTTACGCAACAACTCCACAGTTCCAGACTGTCATCGGAAGTTCTGCAGCGCATAGCAGAAGACCTTGACAGGATAATTTCATCCAATACGGATACGACAATCACCATTGCGAATAAATTTAAAAACGGTTTCCCGGCCGCCAAGCTTACTATTAAAAGAACTATCAAAGACAGCAGTAACACGGAGCAGATATTTGAAGAAATCGTTTGGCAGAGCCTCTATGACTATGAAAGTCCGGACATTGGCCTGGTTTTGTACCGCAGTTACAGTGGGATAGCACTGGAAGACAAAGTGCTTGATAGGAACAAAGATGACTTTGAACTGGAACGTTCAGTGCCGATTTGCAGCGGCATTACTTTCTTCAATATAAAAGCACTCAAGGGCAAAGCACCCGTAGAGAAATGGGGCGGCCCACCGCCATCCGGTATTACGGCAACAATTTCTTTTGCCGAACCTTTTAAGAAAGTAAACGGCACTTTAGACGTGCTGGATGAAGAAAAAATCACACGAACTATAGCTATCGACAGAACCAGAAAAATCAGATTCACCATAGGAACGACAGGATCTTCTGAGGACGCGAAAACTCCTGCGCAGGCAGAAACGCCCGACGAGGAAAGTTTACCTCCAAGTAGTCCGAGAAAAATAGAAAAAGACAAACGATGAACAAAAGCTCAAACAATTGGAATATTTCCCGAAATAGTCCAGGCATAGTATTGCTGGTGACATTGGTGCTGCTGGTTGTGCTCTCGACGCTTGGTTATACCTTAAGCAGCCGCGTTACCGCCCAGCGTCACCGAAACCAGTATATCATAGACTATAGTAAAGCCCGCTATGGTTGTGACTCAGCGGTGAAATATGCCCTTACCACTCTGGAAGAGATTGATCCACAGCTTGTCACCCGCCCAAATGAGCCGGATTTTTCCGATTTGTTTGCTCTCGACGAGGCCGGATATCAGGAACTTTTAGCGCAATGGGATATCCAATCCCGGCCAACTATGACCAAAAACAAGCAGAGTTCTGATGATGTTGATAACCTTAGCAATATTGACCGTTTTAATGACCTCGATTCTGCGCTGATTCGAGGTCCCTATGGTCCTCTATGGCCGTTTGTAACAGAGCCGGAAGAGTTCGAGATCGGTTCCGTTAAAGTCCGAATTGAAATTGAAGACGAAAATGCAAAATATCCGCTCGGCTGGGCACTACTAAATAACCCGGGACTGAAACTCGAAGCCGAGGCAGGATTCATGACCTTCTGTGAAATGGCAGGACTCGATGTCGAACAGATAGAGTCACTAAGGCTGGAGCTAACACAAATAAGCGAAATAAAACCGTTCAAGTTGGACTTTAAACCGATAACAACGGTCATAAAAACACCGACTCAAGCAAGAAGAAGTACTCGAAGTAGGAGCACTGCAAGAAAAACACCCGTATCGCGAGTAGAGAGGAAAGTCATAACAGTTCCCGTGCAGATTCTTGAGCAGACCACACACTTTGCCCAGCTTTTTCACAGCTCACTAATTGATACCGAGGCTCTCGCCAGGCCAAATATAGTTGCCGAAAGTAGAAAAGAATCCGCTCTAAAATATACGGGAATGTGGGGTTCACGAAAGGTCAATATCAATACGGCCCCTCGGCATGTTTTAGAGGCTGCTTTTATTTTCGGCGGCAACGAAGTTGAAATTGCCGAAGAAATAATACAACGAAGGCGCATTGAGCCTTTTACAGACATTGGAGATTTGAAAAAAGCAGTTACCGGTTATTCCGATTCTATAGCCAAGTGCGAACAATATATCACAACAAAAAGCTCTTCTTTTACGATAAAAATAACCGCCGTGAGCGGAGTGGCAAAGGCTTCATCCGTTATAGCGATCACTAAAAATGCTGAAAATGTACAACGCATTGCCGTAATCAACGGCTGAATGCCGACTATTTAGGAGTTAGCTGACAGTGGAATCTCATAACTACCTGGGAATTTATATAAGCAAGGACACTGCAACGGTAGTCTGTGTCAATTCGCATGGCAGGGGCGAAAAAGTTACGGGCTGTTTTAGCGTCAAAGCACAGGAGCAAGAGCAGCCAAACATGCAAATTCTGGCAAATCTTATTGCTCAGGGCTGTGACGAGAGAAAGCTGGCTTTTTCAGATGTGGCCATAGCTTTGGATTGCGCGATGTTCATGCAGCACAGCATTCACAGTGATTTTACCGATTCAAAGCAAATCGCAGCAACCATCAGATTTGACACCGAAGAAGCCCTTGCAACCGACATCACAGATGTAGCGCTGACTTTCGAGATAACTTCAACTAACGAGAGTGGCTCGACTCTAACCGTTTTTACCGCTCAGCGAAAAATATTATCAGAAGTTCTCCTTTCTCTGCAGCAGCATAATCTTGATCCCATAACCATGGAGCCGGACATAAACTGTCTCTCAAGATTCATCAACAACAAAATACCCATCAGCCAATCCAAACAGGGAACCTTGTTCGCGTTGCTTTCTCGCCGCAGCGGTTATTTGATTATACCGCCCGCACCCGCCGGTGCTGATTCACAAAAATCATCTATAGTTAGAACTTTCCTTGTCGGTCCGAAACAAAACAGGACTGAACTACTCAAAAGAGAAGTGCTCATGACCTCAGCTTTAGCCCAAAGCGCCGAAGCAATAAATTTCCTCAGAGTCTTCGATTCCGCCGAGGCTGTTGACAAAAAGACCCTTAGCGAAAAGGTGGGCCTCGAAACCGCCGATATCGACTGTTTCGATACCGCCCAAAACGAAATACAACCTTATGCCGACTGTGCAGACAGGGTCGATTTTGCAATTGCTTATGGCGCTGCTTTGACTCTTTTCGAAAAAGAACACAGCGTAAACTTCCGCGACGATTTCAGCCCGTTCCAGGGCAAAAAAATAAAAACCCAAAATGCGCTGAAATTCGCAGCCGTTTCTGTCTCCGTTCTTTTTATTGCCATCGGCCTGTACTTTCAAACACAACTGTTCAATGTCAACAGAGACAGGAAAAAAATTCGCAGCAAATTCACACAGGAATACTCAGCAGTTGCACTGGAAAAGTTACCGGATAAAACCACATTCAAAAACGCCGTTCGAGAGCTTCGTTCTCTTCAAAGGAAAATTGAAGCACAAAAAAAGGGGCTCGGAGACACAGATCAAACATCCATATTGTCAAAACTAACCCTGGTGCTCTTTGCGTTTAACAAATGTGCCGCTCAAACAGACTTAAATATAAAGATGCTCTCAATAACCGGCCAGAACATCACCATAACAGGTGACACATCCGGCCGGCAGAAATCAATAACATTTTTCGACCAGCTCAGGAAAAGCGGCCTGTCTGTTGATAGACCAAATTACGATCTAAAAGGCAATCGTGACGGCTTCAGTATAACGGTCACGCCAAAGAAATAATCGAGGATACACCTTATGAAAAACATACACAAGAATCCGATTCTATATTATATAGCCATCCCGGTCATAGTCGGCTTGTGGCCTTTATTGGTCTGGGCAATATACCTGCCGGGTGCTCAGGAAGACATCGAACAGATGATGGCACAGTACGGGCAGGCCGAACCTGTAATGAGTGAGATTTTAAATCTTGACCCCGGCCGGCTCGAATCTGCTGATCCTAATGAAAAGACTGCCGAATTTACTTATGATCGTGTAGTATACAAGGTGGCCTCTTCGTGTGGCATACCTCCGAGCAAGTGCGAGTTAAATGCCCGTTCGATTCAGACTTCCAGCAACCAGAAAAGCCAAAGCGCAAATGTCAAATTGACGCAAATTGACGTTACAACTTTTGCCAGGTTCCTTTCAACGATCCAGATGCGATGGCCGAACCTGCAATGTACAAAGGTCATCCTAACCCAAAAGCCGGGCCTGAAGGATATATGGGATATAGACGTCGACTTCAAATATTACTATTGACCCCCCAATTTTTTACCATCCTGAGCCCCCGGTACTCCTGAAAGAACAGCGGCAATTGAGCATCTCTCTGAATATAGACACGCCTATTGGTTTGCACCGGAATTGCTCAAGGTGGTCGGACGATAAAAAATCTAATCGGGATTGTCCCTGTTCTGTCCTCAAATTGCTTAGCATCTCCAGAGAATATCTAGTGCCGTTTCTAAAAAGTTAGTTTCACATTTTGTCATTCCAGCGAAGGCGGGAATCCGGGTTTTTGACCCTGGATTCCGTATCAAGTCCGGAATGACATAAGAAAAAAAGTTAAACTTATTTAATGGAAACGGCACTAGTATGACGTCACCACTTTCTATATTGACAAAAACGTAGAAAACATTATGTTATTGATCTGTTGTAGAACAGTTTTTTTTGACAAGGAAAAGATATGGAAACAGTTTTGCATGGTGGATGCCTATGTGGTGCCGTTCGATATGAATGTACCGGCGATACGGAGGACGCCAGTTATTGTCACTGTGACGACTGTAAAAAAGCTACAGGTGGCCCCTATACCGTTGGCGTCCTCGTACAAGCCGCTAAATTACGTATTGTCTCTGGTCAAGTGAAAGGCTATACAACCATCGCTGACAGTGGTAGGAAGATCACGCGTGAGTTCTGTCCGAGTTGCGGCTCCCCTCTGTTCACCAGGGCCGAAAAATGTCCCAATCTTGTCTTCCTCAAAGCAGGCTGTTTGGATGAACCGGAACGCATCAAGCCAAGCTGTCAAATATGGACAAAACGTGCTGTTCCCTGGGCATACATCAATGAGAAACTACCAAGCTATCCGGAAAGTAGCCCTGCCGATTGCTGATACGAACAACGCACAGTCAACGAAGACCAACATGAACGATGATCCGCCCCGGATAGAATTCGTTCACTCAAATATTCCTTATACGTAAAGCGCGGACTTGTGGCTAAGCTACGCGCTTTACGTACGAACCTTTTTATTTCTTTCCGGCGGTTTTTTAAGAAACATGGAAAACGGATAACGGACATGAAAATACCAGGCATGAAATCCACGAAGAACGAAGCATTCAAAACTGTATTCTATTTTTTCCTCTGTCCCATTTTTTTGAGTTGTTCCGGCAGGTTCAATATGCCATGGAAATTCCATGCACACCATACTTCATTCCAGCCGATCTCTGCGTCCCAAAGCTCTGTAACGGGTAGGATGGGCAACTCGTTTGCCCATGCTGTCAATGTAACGTGACCCGAACCGCATGGGCAGGAAACCTTCCCATCCTACAGGCTATCAAAACTATCATTATCAAGAACAACGCATCGAAAAATGTATTGTATCATTAATTCCCCTCGCTCCGAGCGTTACGTCGGGATTTTTTCAACAGCCCCACAGTCCCTAGTTTTGCATAAAATTGCGGGCACATATGGCGCACCAGTGACCTCTTTTTATATTACCAGGTAAGGCTTCCCATTTATGGCCTTTAGCACATTGCCATATTAGCTTTTTCTCAGAATTTACATATAAGCTTGATAGACATCTACCACCTTTCTCTTGAGCCAGTAAACGCATATCTTCAATTGTTTTGCCCCTGCCTGTACAAAACGGACACCACCTTCCTTGTTGAATATTATATGGTTTAGCTTGCCATTGATGACCTTTTTCACATACCCAAAGTAAATATGTTTTGCTATTAACATAAGTTTTTGAAAGACAATTGCCACCTTTTTTCTTGGCAAGTTTACGCATTTTATCAATTGTTAGTCGCTGGCTAGCACCTAGTTTGGATTTTTTACATATAGGACACCAATGCCCTTGTTTGATACTACTAGGCACAGCTTCCCATTGATGCCCTTTTTTGCATTCCCATAGAAGTCTTTTGTGTGTGTGTATATAATGCTTGGAAAGGCATTTGCCCCCATGCTTATTTGCTAGTGATTTTAGTAGCTTTAGTTGTTGTACTGAACCATTAGTCGAATACGCTCTTGTTAAATCAATTTGTTTCGTGTCAAAATCAGAGGGTATCGGAACAGAATATACTTTGCACTTGTCTTTTATAAATCCTATTAAACTGCCTATAGCAAGCCTCGTGCCCAATTGGGGAATTTCTATTAATACAATATTGTTCTGCTTACATAATTCTTTCTTAAGACGATCATTTTCTTGCCTTCGGGCGAGGGATTCTGTATCTTTAATATAGCGACTTTTGGTTGAATAATGTTGCTCACCATGATGCTCAAAGGCTAAGCCTAGTTTTTTACAATACCCATCAAGTTCCATTCGATTCCCATTTTTATTGATTAACCATTTAGGGAAAGATTTAGGGAATGAATTTTTGAATAGTTGTTCAAAAAACTCCCTGCAAATTCTTTCGCTTAAAAACGATGAACAGTAAGGACACCATTTCCCATTTTTAATATTACCAAAAGATGCCTCCCATTTGTGACCATGAGAACATTCCCAAAGCAATTTGGAACGTAAATTCTTATAGTTTTCCGAAAGGCACATGCCTCCTCTGTCCTTTGCGACTTTCTGTGCTTCTTCGATATTTAACCTAATATTATTACAATCAGGACACCAAGAGCCTCTTATAATTGTCCTTGCTTTAGTTTTCCACGTATGTCCCTTATTACACTCCCAAAGAAGTGAAGTACGTCCATTAACATATTTATTTGAAAGACATCTGCCTCCTCTCTTTTGAGCATACTTGCGTATTTCTTCAATAGTTAATTTTTTGTTCTTTGCACAATGAGGACACCAAGTACCTCTTTTTATCCTATCAGGCTCAGCTTTCCATCTATGACCCTTGCTACACTCCCATAAAAGTTTTTCATTAATATTGATGTAATTATTAGACAAGCATTTACCCCCTCTTTTTTTCGCCAATTGATGCATTTCTATGATTGTAAGTTTATGTTTATTCTTTGCACAATGCGGACACCAGGTGCCTTGACGAATACTATTAGGTACTGCTTCCCACTTATGACCATATTTACATTCCCATATAAGTTTTACATGGTTATTAACATAAGTTTCAGAAAGACATTTTCCTCCCCTTGTTGATGCCGATGCTTGCATGTCCTGAATTGTAAGGCGTTTCATTAGCGAATTTATATGGACAGTAACCGTTTTCTGTGCATTATCCCCAGCCATTAATAGGTGATAGTCACTGGCTTTTAAGTTTTCTCATTTGCTTCTTTGACTCAGCCGTCTGCTTGCTGCTCTTCAGGATCCTCAAGGTCGGGGTATGTCTCCTCTCTCTCATCCTCGCTAAACCAGATGTCGCCGTCGTCTCCGACGATTAGCTCCTCAAACTTGAGTTCATTTCGTTGGAGCGATTCAACATTTACCCTGACCCTTACCTGGACAGTAACTCTTGAGACCAGCTTCGCATGCACATAGCCGAAGAATACGAGTTCCTTTGTGTCGGGATCACGGAAGCCTGAGTCTGGATCTGGATAGATGGCTGTTGCGCAGAAATGAATGCAAGCATCTCCGGCAATATCTGCCCAACCATCCTCCATCGCAATCACCGATATAGGCCACGACACCACCTCTTCGTCGTATGTTTCCTCAACCTCAGCATCGTACCCCTCATCAGAATTCCAAAAGAATCCTCGGTCCTGAAAAGATTTCACGATGGCTAACTCAAGTTCGGCTCGATGGGCATCAAGCATTTCTCGAATCTCGCTATGGTGTGAAGCTTCTGCGGCCTGACTGTGATCAACCACTTGTTCGAGTGATGAGCAAAGGATCAGTTCATCATGATCCAAGCAAGCAGCCTTCCAGTCTCCGTCTTCAGAGACCACACCAATTTTGCATCCCATAGCTTGCGCATACCTCAAAAGTCCCTTCATCGCAAATGAATCCGGGAATTCGCTCTTCTTCTTCCCTTCGCCAAACGGTGCCTGACGAGCAAAGTAGTCGGCGAAAACCCCCACCGCATCCTCCCCATGAATCGGAATTTCCTCAACGCCGGGAGCCGTGAAAAATAGGTCTACAGCCGCCAATATTGCTTCCCGAACGGCCTCCCAGTCTACACCAGTGATTACGACTGCAATATCTGGATCGTTGATGATTCTCGTGATAGCTGCATCTCGTCGGAACCTTGCATGAGCCTTTTTTGCCTTGATCACATGTTCAGACACATGCTCACGGATCTCGCAAGCTACAACTTTAGGAATAACAACTCGAATGTCACCCGCTTCCAAGCGATCCATGAGTGGTTGAAGGCGAGGGAGTCCAAATGGGAACTGCATTCGCTCCAACGTTGATGTATCGATGAATACATGAACTGGATAGCCGAGTTCCGAAAGCTGGTCGGCATCATCGCCATTTTGCGTCTTCTTCATGGTCTGCACTCATAATAGGAATACTAGTAACAGTAATCTATTAAAATTTAAGTAACACTGTCTAATTAAAAATCTCTTTCTCGAAAGCCTTTCTTCGACGAAATAATCAATTGAAAAACTCGCATCTGGTTAACCGCCTTCTGTCGCTCGCTCAAGGTTGATATTATGAATTATATCTCATATCGGAGAACCCGCAAATGAATTTGCGGGCTAACAGGGGTGCATCTGTATTTTGTAGGTAGATTTTCATGCAGCCAAGGGCTTTTTCTT
>CAZFOQ010000055.1:0-25611 GCA_964520535.1 uncultured Pirellulales bacterium
ACCAGCTAAAGAGCATATAGGGCACCGGCGTAAGCGCCGAAATGGAAATCGCCCAAAAGTCGTATTTGGTATAAAGATCGAGAGCCAACTGTACTTTCGCCCCAAGGCCGATGTAATTGAAAAAATCAACCACCCTTTCCGGCCCTATAGCCAAACCAAGAGAAAATGCAATCGTACCACCCATTACAGAACAGAGCGCACAAGTCAGGCCGTATTTCAATGAGCGCTTCGGCTTGCCAAGACAAAGACCTATCACCATAACATCGGCAGGTATAGGTACGCATATCGGCTCGGTCAGCGCAAGTATAATCAGTGCCGCTATGCCGTAGCGAGTATCCGCCCAGTGAACTACCCAGTTATATAATCGCCGATGCCAGTGCCACCAGGCAACTGTTTCGTCGCTTGTGGCTCGTGGCTCGTCACTCGTTTCGGAATTTATGACTTCATCGTTCAGCATTTGGTATTCCTAATCATCTGAAGATTTATTCTTCTTTTTGAGTTTTGATTTGTCATTTTGCCCCGTTCGATTTCACTCAGGGCATGCTTTTGCGTTTTTACCCCTAAGGGGTTAACTTTTAATTTTTTTATCATCTGCGAATTTTCCAGCCGGTCCGCCAGCGGTAAACAATACCGCAAACCGCGTCACCAGTGCACCCAAAAGAACATAACCCAAAATCACCTGAATTGTAAGTAAAATATGTCCCCATATACTTTGAGAATAAGCATACATATCGCCAAATCCGAGTGTCGTCATTGTAACGACTGAGAAATAAATGGGTCGAAGAAAAACCAAGAGACCATAATGCCACAAAGGCAAATGCGGCTCAACTTCTAAATTGCTAACAATTCCGGGAGGTGATATGTAAGCAAAGAGTAAATAAATCATCGCAAAACCAACCGCTAATCCTAAAAACCAACCTAAAATTCTCCATGTACTTCTTCCATAATCACTAAACGACCAGAACAATTTTATAAACCACATTAATTTTTGCATTACTATATTTCTCTCACCTTCGCTTTCTTGCCAATTTTTGTATTTATACCAAACCTCCCAGTTTTTCCGCCTAATATTGTATTCCAATAACTGCTTAGTCGCAGGAGCAATTCGACAACTATCGAGTGCAACGCCTGTGAAATCAGTCTGTCTGTCAAATTCTTCAGGTACAATCAATGTGGCACCATCAACAACCACAAATCGAAAAGAAGCCCCCTTCAAATTGGCAGACAACAAGTTTACGCCTTCTATATTGGCAGCGTTGAGAGAAGCACTTTTTAGATTTGCTTCGATGAATTTTGAATCTTTGAGATTAGCATAAAACATATAGGCACATTCTAAATCAGCATTAGCAAGATAGGCATATTTCAAATCTGAATAGAATAAATCAGCTTTTTTAAGATCAGCATTAACAAGAAACCAACCTTTCATATCGGCTCCTTGAAATAAAATTTCTTCATTGGGATTGTCTTCTCGCCACTTGTTCCATTCTTTTATTCCTGCTTCAGTTTTTTTTGAACATTCCTTTAAAAATTCATACTGGTCAAGGTCGCACTTCAGGCCTTTCTTGAGAAGCTCAGGATCAAACCTGTGTTCTTTTTGTGGTTTTTTGGGTTGTGGATTTTGTTGGTTCATTTGTATTGCCTTTTCGAAAAGGCTGTCATACTCCATTACATAAGGTATAAAAAGTTGTCATTGCGAGGCCTTTGTAAAAGGCCGCGTCAATCTCTACTTCACAAACAATTGAGATTGCTTCACTACGTTCGCAATGACAAACGTAAAATCCGCTGAATGTAATCATACCACGACTAAATGAGTATGAGTGTGCCACACACTGCTCATGGTTCGTGAATTGCGGTCATTATAAGCCGTTACATATATATCCGGCAAGCTTTAGCTTTTTGCAAAAATATAGTTGTAGAGTCGCGCATTTTGGTGTAAATTACAATGTTTCTTTTAGAGTGCGAAAACGCAGTATTTTGACCCTTTTTAGCAATTAAACACAGAGGTTAATTATGAAGGCAAATTTCAATAGAAGCGCACTTGCCGAGGCCTTAGGCCTGGTTACATCAGTCGTACCGAGCCGGACACCTAAGCCGATATTGCGGTGTTTGCAAATAACCGCCGGTGAAAAAGAGGTTCGCATTTGTGCAACGGACCTGGAGGTCGGCATCAACTATTTAATCTCCGAGGTCCAGGTCGAAGAGCCGGGCGAAGCGATTGTTCCAGCCGACCGGCTTTTCGCAATTGTCCGTGAAAGCACCGATGACGTTTTGGTATTGGAAGCCGCCGAGGGCACCTGCGAGATAAAAGGAGCGGACAGCCACTTTACGATATATGGTCATGAGCCGGGTCAGTATCCGGTCGTGCCGGACTTTGACGGTACCGCCGATATTAAGATTACTTTGGGCGCCCTTCAAGCCGGCATCGAGCAGTGCCTGTTCGCCACGGCAAAGGAAAGCAGCCGCTACGCGATTAACGGCGTGCTCTGGGAAATCAAAGACAAGAAGCTGTTCCTGGTTGCCACAGATGGCAGAAGATTGGCGCGCAGCAAAGTCAAACTGACTTCGGCACCGTCGAAAGGCCAAGCACCGGCAAATTTAATTGTGCCGGCCAAAGCGATGGGCCTGCTGGACAAAATCGGCAGCAGCGAGAAAGATACCGTCGCTGCCAAGCCTCTGGATAATCAAATCCTGATAAGCTGTGCAAATGTTGTTATAAGCTCGAATCTGGTCGAGGGCAACTTCCCGAAGTACGAGGACATCATCCCGACCGATTACGACAAGAAGCTAACGCTCGGAACCGATGCGGTGCTCAGTGCGGTTCGCAGGGCCTCATTACTTACCAGCGAAGAGTCCAGAGGGATTAAGCTGGCGGCGGAAAAAGATAAACTGGTGTTTTCCGGCAGAGCACCGGAGACAGGCGATGCGCAGGTCGATATGCCTATCGATTATAAAGGTGAGCCTATTGAAATTGGTTTTAATCCACAATTTTTAATCGATGTGCTGCGCGTTATTAAGACGCCGGAATTCGATTTGGAATTAGGCCAGGCGGATAGGCCCGGCCTGATAAAAAGCGGGACCGATTTACTCTATGTCCTGATGCCCATTAATCTGGGTTAGTATGAAGTTTGAGGTTTGGTGAAGCATTAATTTTATATTTCCTCTGAGATCTCAAAATAGTTATGGGTGAAGGAGCACAAATATACAACGCCATCCGGCAACGAAAAGTACAAAAGCCCGACAGGACTGTCAGGATAGGTGAAGCCGTTGAGCAGTTCATGGGTCAGCAGGTTTCGCCCCGGCAGGCAAAGTATGGAGCGGTTGTAGAAGTCTGGCGGCAGATATTACCGCCTGAGCTGTCTCGACACTGCTCAATTGTCGATGTTTCAGGCGGGCAGCTAACAGTAAAGGTGGATTCGTCTTCATATAAATATGAGTTACATTTATGCAGTTCAGAACTTCTTGAAGAACTGCAGCAACAATGTCCGAAAGCCAGGTTAACGAAAATCAAGTTTGTTGTCGCTTAGTTGATATAAAGGCAAAGAATTAATATGAAAAGCCACAAATATGATGCGAGTAAAATAAAGATCCTTGCAGGTTTGGAGGCCGTGCGTAAACGCCCGGATATGTATATCGGCGACCGCGGCAGCGGAGGTCTGCATCATCTGGTCTATGAAGTATTGGATAATTCCATCGACGAGGCATTGGCCGGTGCCTGCGACAATGTAAACGTGCGTATTTGTCCAGATGGCAGTTGCATAGTGGAAGATAACGGCCGAGGCATACCCGTTGAGAAACACAAGGAAGCCAAGGTAAGCGCTTTAGAGGTTGTGCTCACAAAGCTTCATGCCGGCGGAAAGTTCGACAGTGAAAGTTACAAAGTGGCCGGCGGGCTGCACGGTGTCGGTGTGAGCGTTGTCAATGCCCTGAGCGAATGGCTCGAAGCCGATGTATACCGTGACGGGAAGCACCATCATTTCGAGTGCATCAGAGGCAATGCCAAAGGGCGGGTCAAGGAAATCGGACCGACCAATAAACGCGGCACGAAAATCTCCTTTAAACCAGATGAAGATATATTCGGCGATACAGAATTTGCTTACGATACACTACTCAAACGAATACGCGAGCTGGCATATCTGAACGGCGGATTAAAGATCACGTTCAGAGACGACAGGAACAAGAAAAAAGAGGTTTTCGAATTCGACGAGGGGATCAAGGCTTTTGTCAAACATCTTAATGAAGGCAAAGAAACGCTCCATAACGACGTTATTAATTTATCCAGGGAAGATACAAAGGCAAAGCTGAGCTGCGAAGTGGCGATGCAGTATAATGACGGATATACAGAAAACGTGCTGGTCTTTGCCAATAATATTCGCAATATCGACGGCGGCACACACCTCTCGGGCTTCAGGACAGCATTGACACGCACAATGAATTATTATGCCAAGAGTAATAACCTGCTCAAGGACAACCAGACTACGACCGGTGATGACCTGCGGGAGGGTTTGACTGCGGTAGTGGCTGTAAAACTTGCCAATCCGCATTTTGAGGCCCAGACAAAAGTGCGACTGACTAATCCGGAGGTGGGTAGTTTTGTGGAGACCACTGTAAACGAACAACTGGGCCATTATCTGGAAGAACACCCGTCGGAGGCGAAACGAATTTTGAACAAGGCCATCCAGGCCGCCGCCGCCCGAGAAGCGGCAAGGAAAGCCCGTGAATTGACCCGACGCAAGGGAGCATTGAGCACTGCTAACCTCCCCGGAAAGCTGTGGGATTGTTCCAGTAAGGAAAAGGCAACGACGGAGGTCTTTATCGTGGAAGGTGATTCAGCCGGCGGCTCGGCAAAAGCCGGACGTGACAGAAATATCCAGGCGATTCTGCCGTTGAAAGGGAAAATCCTAAATGTGGAAAAAGCCCGCCTGGAAAAGATGTTGGGACATGACGAAATTCGTACTATTATCAGCGCTTTAGGAACCGGCATCGGCACAGACGAATTCGATTTGAACAAATGCAGATACGGCAAGGTCATATTAATGACAGATGCCGATGTCGATGGTGCGCATATTCGAACGCTGCTGCTGACTTTTTTCTTCAGGCAAATGCAGGATCTCTTCTACAATGGTATGATTTATATCGCTCAGCCCCCTTTGTATGAGATTAAGGTCAAGGGCAAAAAGCAATCCGAGTATATTCTCAGTGAGAACCAAATGCGTAAGCGCATGATTGCCCGTGGTCTGGAGGGTACGGAACTGATTATAAGAGACGGAAAGAGTAGTACAGTTAAAAAGAGCAAGTCAAAATCCAAAGGGCCCGTAACGAAGGCTAAGGCAAAAGGATCAGCACCTAATATATCCGGAGAAAAAATGGCCGAGCTTGTTAAGACCTTGGCTGAGGCCGAGCGTCTCATAGCGGTATTAAGCAGGCGGGGTATTAGCTTCACCGATTTCGTTGAAGCATATTATAATCCATCAAAAGGGGGGCTCCCACAATTCCGCATCTGCGATGAAGGACAAGAGGAGATTTATTACGATAGGGGGGAATACGAAAAGCAAGTCAATGAAATCAAAAAGCGAACCAAAACTTTAGCTGATGGCGATGAGGAGGAAACAATTGCCGCCGAGGAGCTCCATGAGGTCGGTCGAATTAATCAGATCAACGAACAACTCAAAAAACAGTTCGGGCTGGATTTAAAGGATTTTCTCTTAAAACCTGCTAAAACCGTCTCAGGCGAAGCTTTGCAGACCAAGTTCCAGCTCATTAGCGGCGAAGACAAGTATGATATTGCCTCGCTGGGCGATATCTGTGCCGGAATCAGGCAGATAGGGGGTAAAGGAATCGAGATAAAGCGTTTCAAAGGTCTGGGCGAGATGAATGCCGATCAGCTTTGGGAGACTACAATGAATCCGGCGACTCGCACGCTGCTGAGTGTTAAGCTTGAAGATGCAGGTGAAGCCGACCGGCTATTCAGTATTTTGATGGGTGGCGATGTGGAAAAACGCCGGAACTTCATCCGTGACCACGCCCTCGAAGTCCAGAACCTTGATATTTAAACAAAACCCCCCGATAAATCGGAAATCGGGGGGCTACATATCTAAAAGCTACATGTTTGCAGGATTCGTCATGGGCATTAATATGTCCCGGTACCAGTTCTCGCGGGCAGCGTCCGGGAAGTTGATGCACCGGCAACATTTACGCCTAACAAAGGGTAGCTGAGAATCTGAACTTTTTCACGGAATTTTTCCAAATCCACTTCGCCCTTTGCAAAAGTATCGATATCCGCCCTTTTAGCGCGAATTACAAGTACTGTAGGTGATAAGTCACCTGATACTGTTGACTCTATTACTGCGGACGCCCTACTTCTTCCGGTAGTTATCACCTTGGTGGGGCCGGAAGTCCCGCCGCCGGTGACTGAAAGAATAACCGACTCTTCCGGCTTTAGGACTCGGATGTTTGCCGCGTGTTTTAGCGCTTGAATAAGAGTGGTTTTGAGATTTTCGACCTTTTGGGGATCATATTTCACTTCCTGGCGTTCCGCTCTACGTCTGCGCCGACGGGTTTCCTGCGGCTCATACATCTGTTGTCTGGTTTGTTCCCAGACCTGATCAACATCTTCTTCTTCTTCTTCGGGTTTCTCTTCCTGCTCCTGCACCTCAGGTGGTGCCGAGAGCGGAAAATCCACATTCATCAAAAACAACGCTCCATAGCCCTGCAGGTACATCCCTTGTGGTGTATTATTACCCCGGCCCCAAAAGTCAGAAGCCCAGTTCCCTCTTGTGAATACCCAATTTCCTTCTGTTGCAGTCAAACGAGTCTGGTTTAGATTTTTCTCGAAGATGCGTGACATTACATTCATATCTTCGGTTATCGTCAGAAGCTCTTCTGTTTTAATCTCTTGAGAAGGTATTACAAGCACTGTACTGGTGCCGCTAATGCCAAATGCACGCCTGACTGTTGATGGAAGAGACATACTCACTAACAGATCATTCATTTCTTTATCTTCTCTTAAATCTGGAAGAATCGAAGGTACAGGCGCCGGTACCGGCTCGGTATTAGTTGATGCTGATTGAGCTAATGCAAAGCCGGCTGTTATTAGATTGAGGGCGACAAATACAATTATCGTTCGGGTTAAGGTTCTCATTTTTTGCTCCTTTAATTTGGTTTGTTTGAATTTTGAAATTCATTTGGAACTGAACTATCGGCCTGTGTATATGACCAAAGTTGTGCCATATCCTGTTTTGTACGCTGTAGCTCGTCGCCAGTCTGGACAGCAAAGCTGACTAAGGCATTGCTCAATTGGGCATTGTCCTGACGTTGATTGTTGTCGATCTGCTCAAGAGCTGCAGTAAACCATTGCCGCTCCTGTGTTTGGGCTTCATCAATGGACTCAATGAGATCTTCAAGCAATCGATTAGTCACGGTGCCGGAAGCAGTTACGATATTTGCAGCCAACTGATTCAAATCGCGACGGTATTGCTCAGTGAGGTCGTCTTTGAGCTGAACATAGCTGTTCGTCAGGCCTAACCGTACAAATTGCCTTAACTCTCCGAGGATTTGCTCTCGAATCGCAGGTTCAAGAGCAGCCTGAAGCTGTTCTATATCCGGCGGTCGAGGAGCTGAAATTCGGCCTATAGCGTAACCGGTGATAATCAGCAACACAGCAGCGGCGGCGAACTTAACGAGGCTATTTAGCACCGTTATTCTGTCTGTAATACGTACTCGTTGATCAAATTCAACTGTGTTTGGTTGCTCAGACGCCCGGTTTAGCTTTTCAATCGTCGCTTCGGCCAGCTCATTGGACGGGCCGGGAGGAATCTGCTCATTTTTAATGGATTTGACGGCCTTTTCTAAAATATTCTCATCTTCTTTCATAATGCAACCTCACTTTTCCGCTCTTTTGACGAGATTTCGAAAAACTGCCGGAGTTTCCTCTTGGCCCGGTGCAGTATAACACCGGCAGCCGTTGTTTTAATGCCGAGTTCGCTGGCGATTTGTCGATAGCTCATATCATTTAAATATCGCAGGCAGAAAACCTGTGCTTCCTGCGGTGGTAGTTGAACCAGAGCCGTTTTCAGCCTAGCAGCCAACTCTTGCTGTTGTGCATATTGTGCCGGATTTGGATGATTATCCGGTTCTTCAAACCGGCTATGTTCGAGAGATCCAATCCGTTCGCGGCGAAATCTCCGGCGAAGCTGATCAATCGCCCGTGTTGTCGCCAGACGGATTAACAGAGCCCGAAAATTCCTGATCCGCTGACGCCGGGATAGTTCCAGGGCACAGACAAAAGTGTCCTGAAAGCAGTCGGATGCATCTGCATCGTTGCCAAGCAAGCGATATGCAGTCTGCCATACAGCCGGGCCGTGTTCTTTGATAATTATCTTCCAGTCAACTATTTGCAAACGAAACTCCTTATGAGCAACTACCGTCAATGTAATAGTCGTTGAATCAGTCTATTTTATTACAAAAAATCTCAAAGCACGATAACCAAATTTTACCTGTTAATCGTGCGTTCTGTATTGAGTGCGAAATGTCCGGGAAAAAAATTTATATTTTATTTGATTTGCCGAAATTTTTTCTTGCAAAGTTTCTTAAGATTGAGAAAATCAGATTGTTTTCAAGGTTAAAGCTATAAATTCGCCAGGAGGTGGAGTGGATACTTGCACCATGGAGGTAACAATGGCAAGTGAAGTCACAGGCAAGCAATCAGAAGTCAAGAGTCTTCCCTTTAGGCTTAATGTTGTTTGCTTTTTTACTTTTGTCCTTCTTCTCTTTTGCACAATGTCAATTGTTGGCTGCAATAATGATACTCAAATGACAGGTGTTAACACAGTAAAACAAATATCGGCCGAAGAGAGAAAGGCCCAACTGCTGAAGTCACTTGACCGCAAATTTGAAAATCCGGATGCTCATTTCGAATTAGGTCGGCTGTATCATGCCGAGGGACAGTGGTCCGATGCAGAGTGGCGCTATCATAGAGCCCTGAATTTCGATCCCGTTCACTGGCCGGCCCAGGCGGCGATGGTGAAATTATTTATTGATAGCCGAGACCCGGCCAAAGCTAAGAATTATGCCGATATATACATCAACAAGGTTTCTGTCTCACCTACCCAATCGCTTGAGCTTGCATTAGCGTTTCAGAATGAACGGCTTGACGAGTATGCAACGGCTTGTTTTCAACAAGCGCTGAGTTTGGCACCCAGCTCGCCTGAAATTCACAAGAAAATCGGCTACTATTATTTAAGCAGAAACGATAAGGTCAAGGCAGAAGAACATTTTGTACTTAGTTATCAGTTCGACAACAGACAGCCGGATGTGGCGTATGAATTGGGCCGACTTGGCGTGGAAGTAAGAATACCACAAAAAACCGGGCAGAATTCTAATAAACTGGATAATATTAACAATTAGGTGGGTAAAAAACTCACATCAAATGAATAATGCTCAAGGTTCATGACAGCTAACCGGCTTCATTGAATAACAGTTTTCGAGCATGCTTGAGTTTTTTTCATTGCCCCGTGGCGAAAGGATGCGCTGCGGGGTTTTTTAATTTTCTTTTTTATTTGCTGGTGATTTCTGTTAGTATGTAGCCTCGAAGTCAAAGATGACACAGGCAAGACCTGCGGCCAGACCACAGGCACAATAATTAGTACCGCATTCCATGCGGAGTTATGGCTGAACCTTTTTGGCAATTATATTATGCAACTTACTTTTAGGAGCTAAGTTATGACACGTAGAGCATTATCCCTTATCACAGTAGTATTGCTTGTCCTCAGCTTATCCGGATGTAGTAAGAAGAGCGACGTTACCGTTCTTAAGATGGGACATTCACTCGATGTTGAGCATCCGGTTCACAAAGCAATGATTTTTATGGCGGAAAAGCTTGAGGAAAAATCCGCTGGAAAGGTCATTTTACAGGTTTATCCAGGCGAGCAGTTAGGCTCGGAACGAGAGATGATTGAACAGGTCCAGATGGGCTTGCTTGATATGACAAAAGTATCAACTTCACCACTGGAGAGCTTTATTCCGGCATTCAGCGTTTTTAGTGTACCCTATCTATTCCGAGATAGCGAGCATCTCTGGAACGTATTGAATGGATCTATAGGAAAAAGGCTGTTACAAACCGGGGAAAGTGTGGGATTAAAGGGCATGTGTTATTATGACGCCGGAAGCAGAAGTTTTTATACAAAGGAAGAACCGATTATGAGCCCCGCGGACCTTGAGGGGATGAAAATAAGGGTTCAGGAGAGTAGAACATCGATGCAGATGATAAAGGAGCTGGGGGCATCGGCGACACCTATCGCCTGGGGCGAACTATACACTTCGTTACAACAGGGAGTCGTTGATGGAGCGGAAAATAATCCGCCGAGCTTTTATCGTTCCGGCCATTTCGAGGTCTGCAAACATTATAGTCTTGATGAACATACAATGGTTCCTGATATAGTTCTTATAAGTATGAAGACATGGAACAAACTACCGGCAGACATTCAAAAGATGGTCCAGGAGGTGGCCGACGAATCAGTACAGTACCAAAGAAAACTATGGAAAGAGGATACAGAAAAAGCTCTTGAAACGGTCCAGGCACAAGGCGTGAAGATTTATAATCCGGATAAAACAGCATTCAGGCAGAAAGTCAAACAAATGCATGAATCCTACAACGGTACAGAAGTAGGTCAATTCATGCAGGAAATTGATGAGGTACAGTAGTTTCATCCTTGGCAGTACTTCTACGGAGAATAGATATGCTTGATGTTTTAATCAAATTGAAGAATTTGCTGGTTAAAGGCCTTGAACTAACCGTTATTTTAGTTACAGGTATTTTGGTTATCGACGTGGTCTGGGGAGTTTTTACACGATATGTTCTCGGGCACCAGAGCCCCTGGACGGAAGAGCTGGCACGGATGCTTTTAATATGGGTTTCATTACTCGGGGCCAGCATCGCTTTCATTCGAAAAAGCCATCTTGGTGTTGATTATTTTGTCGGCAAATTAAACGAAAGATGGAGAACGATCGGCCAGATATTCGTTTATCTGCTTGTTGGCGTTTTTGCTGCCGTCGTTCTAATATATGGTGGTTACAGACTCGTTCACTCGGCATACTTGAACAGACAGCCTTCTCCTGCGCTTGGGTGGGAAATGTATAAAATTTATCTCGCCGTACCCATCAGCGGTTTTTTCATCGTTATTTTCTCCATCGAAATGATCATTGAGATGATTTATTCTTTGCTTAAGAAAGGGACACTAAACTCAAAGGGATGATTCATAATGGATGTACCGGTAATTATTTTGACAGTTAGTTTTATCATTCTTCTTTTAATAAACGTGCCAATAGCCATCAGTATCGGTATTTCCACTTTGTTGACTATTATTTACGTCATGGGCTCGGTCAGTAGTGCGGCAGAAATTATCGCACAGCGGATGGCCACGGGTATCGATTCGTTTGCACTTCTTGCCATACCGTTTTTTATTTTAGCCGGTTTGTTTATGGGAAAAGGAGGGATTGCTCGCAGGCTGATTGATTTTGCCGGAACGCTCGTGGGCCGATTCACCGGCGGATTGGCGTATGTAAATGTTTTAACATGCATGCTGTTCGGAGCCCTTTCCGGCTCGTCCGTCGCGGCGGTATCTGCCGTGGGCGGTTTTATGATTCCGGAGATGAACAGGAAAGGCTACGATAAGAATTTTAATGTCGCTGTTTCGACAACGGCCGCCACGACAGGGCTCATGATACCGCCGAGTAATATCATGATTGTCTATGCGCTGGTCGCCGGCGGAGGAGTCTCCATTGTGGCGATGTTTATGGCGGGGATCCTACCGGGGGTCGTGTTCGGTTTACTGCTGATGCTGGTCAGCGGCATTATCAGCAAGAAAAGAAATTATGGCGCCGGTAATAAATCCGGCGTAAGGGATATTTTCCGGACTTTCATCGGGGCAATTCCGAGTTTACTGCTTATTGTCATTGTCCTGGGTGGAATCCTGGGAGGAATTTTCACGGCAACCGAAGCCGCCGCCATCGCTGTCGTTTACGCATTTATCCTGGCGGTTTTTATATACAGAGAAGTGAAAATTAAAGAGATACCGGGAATTTTGCTGCAATGCGGAATCACCACCGCCGTCGTGATGCTCCTGATTGCGACCTCGACGGCAATGTCCTGGATTATGGCGACGCAAAACATCCCTCAAAATGTCAGTGCGGCGTTGTTGTCCATCTCCGACAATAAACTCATTATCCTTCTGATTATCAATATCCTGCTCTTATTCGTAGGGACATTTATGGATATGACTCCGGCGGTGTTAATTTTTACGCCCATCTTTCTCCCGGTGGTCAAACAACTTGGCATCCATCCGGTTCATTTCGGGCTGATTATGATTGCCAATCTTTGTATCGGACTCTGTACCCCTCCGGTAGGAACATGTTTATTTGTCGGTTGCGGCGTCGGCAAGACTACGATAGTAAACGTAGTGCGACCGCTTCTTCCATTTTTCGCCGCGATGGTCGTTGCTCTGATGATTGTTACATATATTCCGCAGATATCCCTGTTTATCCCCAACCTGCTGAAGCTTATCACTATTTGATATCCCTTTAGATAAATTAGTTCTGATGCGGAATCCATGTATCACGGCAAGTACAAACAGATTAGCACGATCTTGGTATTTACGGAAAAGAACAGTAATCCCGTAATATGAATAGATTGGATTTGTATGAAAAGTTTTTTGTTTTATATAACACTTGTAGTTTTGCCGCTGGCATGCACTACAAGAGGAGCCGAGCCGGAATTTTTGAAGGGAGATTTTAAGACCTTTCAGACGCCGCTGCCGCAATCGGCCCGGCAATGGGATACTCAAAAAACTGAGTTACGCCGGAAGTTGTGGCGACTACTCGGGAATATGTCGCCATTGTTCACGCCGGAAGCGAAGATCGAAAAAAGGGAGGCTCGGGACGGATATACGCTGGAGCACTTTACTTTTGACAACGGTGTGGGCGACACTGTGTACGGATACATCCTGATACCTGAGGACCACAAAAAGACGGGACCTGCTATTTTATACAATCACTACCACGGCGGCAAATACCAGCAGGGCAAGGAAGAAGTCATTATCAAGGCCTTCGATACACTGGATTTTTCAACAGGCGAAGCTTTAGTCAAAGAAGGCTTTGTTGTCCTGTGCATTGATGCTTATGCCTTCGGCCGGCGAAGATTCCAGGGCCCGGCCGGCAAAAAAGAACATGGACGCCAAACGGAACACTCCCTGTTCAAAGCCTTTCTCTGGGAAGGCCGCACTTTATGGGGAATGATCGTCAGGGACGACCTGCTCGCATTGAATTATCTCGTATCACGCCCTGAGGTCGATCCCGACAGGATCGCAACGATGGGTATGAGCATGGGCTCGACGCGAAGCTGGTGGGCGGCGGCAATGGATGAACGCATCAAGGTCACTGTCAGTGTCGTCTGTATGACACGCTATCAGAACCTGATTGCCGACGGTTCGATGGGGGCTCACAGCTTCTATTTTTACGTACCGAACATGCTCGCGGAAAAAATCGATGCCGAAAGTGTCGTGGGACTCATCGCACCCCGGCCCCACCTGGCAATGACGGGCGAGCTGGATCGCGGTACGCCGGTCGATGGCGTGCACATTATCAACAATTTCCAAAAACATCTTTACCTGCTTTATGATCAGCCGGATAATTTCCGCGGCCTGCTTTATCCCGGCGTCGGGCATGAATACACACCGGAAATGTGGAAAGAAACAATCACCTGGCTGAAACAGCATCTATGATATGAAACTTTTATAAAAAATAGTCGTGCTTTAGCGCACGACAAAATATTCCCGATGAGCAAAGAGACATTTGACCAGACAAGTATTGACGTTCAGGCCACAGCCGTTGAGCCGATCGCACCGGAAAAGTTCGACTTCGATGCCTATGCCGATTACGAAACGTCACTGCAGGAAAAGTGCCGCGATTTTTGGCGGGCCCAATCCGGCGTGCTGGTCCATCGGCGAATGCGCGTGGCAGAGGTTTTTTCCTCCGGCTGCAGGGACATGAAGACCTCTTTGACATGGCAGCTCGGCGGACTGCAAAAGAGTATGGCATTCAAGAGTGATGTCCCCAACTTCCTGGAGCCCTGGTACGGCATCGGCACAATTGCCGGGGCTTTCGGAGTCAATTACCTCTGGAATGAAGGCCAGGCCCCGGCCATACAACCGAAATTCCAATCCGCAAAAGAAGCACTCGACCATCATATTGTGCCGGTATCGCAAAGCAGCATCGGCAGGCACACACTCGATATGATTGATTACTTCCTTGAAAAAACCGCCGGACAGATACCCATGTCACTAACCGATACGCAATCCCCTCTGAATATCGCCTGCAACATCGTGAATATGAGCGGCCTTTTTTACGAGATGTTCGACAATCCGGAAGCGGTGAAGAACCTTCTGCAGCTTTTGGCTGAGCTTTTAACGGATTTCACGCACGAGCAAATCAGGCGCATCGGTCCGGCGTTGGTCTGGCCGGGGCACGGTTTTGCTTCGTGCCGGTGTTTTGAAGGACTGGGAATGAGCGATGACAACAGTCTCATGATTTCCGAGCAGCAGTACCTGGAATTTGCCGCAAATGCCTTTGGGGCTGCCGGAAAACCTTTTGGAGACCCGGCGTTCCATAGTTGCGGCAATTGGTCGGACAAAGTGGAAATGGTCAAGAACATACCGGGACTGCGCATGGTCGATGGAGCGTTTTCCGCCGCGACGGACCCATCGCCCAATCCGCCGGAGCCGTTTGCCCGGGCCTTTGCACATACGGGGATTGTGGTCAATGCCAGAATCGTCGGCGGCCTTGATACGATCATTGATAATGTTCGACGACTCTGGAAACCGGGGATGAAATTGATTGTCGTGACTTACTGCCGAACGCCCCAGGAGCAAGCGGCAGCTTACGACAGAATTCACGAAATTTGTAGATAGTCCGGCAAAGATATATTATGATACAACAAAGATTAAAACGGAGAACTTAAGTATGATTTTAGAAAAATATTCTTTCGGAGTTGGTGACAGGTTCAGCCACCAGGGAAAGGCCCAGTTGGCCGCAATCATTAAAGCCAAACAGCAGGGTATCAAAATCACGCCCGTCTGGAACAAATCGCATAGAGAACATACGATCATTGGCACAAAACATGCCGATACACGCAGAGAAGCTGATGATGCGGTCAAAGCCTGCAACTGGGATGAGCCGTATTTCGTGGACGCAGACCACATTGGCCTGGGCAATGTGGATCAATTCATCGAGTCCAGTGACTTTTTCACGCTGGATGTCGCCGATTTCATCGGCAAGCCGACAAACGAAGCGGATGTGAAGACATTTGTCCAAAAGCACAAACAATATATCGGCTCACTTTCGATCGATGGAATTGACGAGCCGCTCGAAATTTCCGAAGAAAGAATCAGGGAAATAGCAAATAAATCTCTTTTAGCCGCTCAACAGGCGGGAAAAATTTATCGCCATATCGCAGCAGCCAAGGGTGAAGATAATTTCATTACCGAAGTTTCCATGGATGAGACCGACCTGCCGCAGACGCCGATCGAAATGCTCTTTATTTTAGCCGCAATCGCCGACGAAGGAGTCCCGGCCCAGACAGTTGCTCCGAAATTCACCGGCCGATTCAACAAAGGTGTGGACTATGTGGGTGATGTAGCGCAGTTTGCAAAAGAGTTCGAGGAAGATCTGGCAGTCGTAGCTTTTGCCGTTAAGGAATTTGGCTTGCCGAAGAGTCTTAAGCTCAGTATCCATTCCGGCAGTGATAAATTCTCGATTTACGGGCCCATGAAACAGGCCATGAAAAAATTCGACGCCGGTCTGCATATAAAAACAGCCGGCACAACATGGCTGGAAGAGCTGATCGGCCTGGCCATGGCCGGCGGTGACGGACTTGTGATTGCCAAAGAAATTTATGCAGCAGCATTGACACGGATGGACGAGCTATGCGGGCCCTATGCCACGGTGATTGATATTGATCCGGCGAAACTCCCATCGGCACAGGAGATCGATAAGTGGGACGGCCAGAAATTCGCCGCGGCACTACGACACGACCAAAAATGTCCCGGTTTCAATCCCAATTTACGCCAGCTTCTGCACGTTGGTTATAAAATCGCCGCCCAGATGGGCCCGCGCTTTACAGACGCACTGGATAAGTATGAGGAAACAATTGCAGCCAACGTCACAGAGAATATCTACGAAAGGCATATAGAACCTCTGTTTCTCGAATAGAAAGACTCACCACCACTCTATGCTAAGAGCTCTGGCGGGCATCTCGCCGTCTGGCTGCTTCTTTCAGAAGACGTTTGCGGATTCGAATCGAGTTAGGGCAAATCTCAACAAACTCATCGGCCTGGATGTACTCCATTGCCAGCTCAAGGCTCATTTTTCTTGCCGGTCTGACTTTTGCCGCATCATCTTTGCCGGCGGCACGAATGTTGGTCAGTTGCTTGCTTTTAACCACGTTGACAGGAATATCATTATCCTTGCAATGTTCGCCGACGACTTGCCCCTCGTATACTTTTTCCCCCGGCTCGACAAAAAAGAAGCCCCGGTCATACAAAGCATCCAGCGCATAAGCAGTCACTTGCCCGGTATTGGTGGCAACCATCACACCTGCCTTCCGCTGTGGGATCGCTCCCCGCATCGGGCCATATCTTTCAAACGTATGGTGCATAATAGCCCTGCCGGCAGTGGCGTTCATCATCCGGGCATGAAGACCGAACAGGCCACGCGAAGGTATCATAAATTCCATATGAATAAAATCGCTCGTACCGCTCTTGGCATCAATCTTCACGATTTCACTTCGGCGGTCTCCCAGAAGATTCATCACGGAATTCTGGCAATCCAGGGGGCAATCCACTACAAGTAACTCGATCGGTTCATGTCGCCTTTCGTCCACCACTTTCAAAATGACATTCGGCTTGCCGACACAAATTTCATACCCTTCTCGCCGCATATTCTCCAGCAAAATCCCAAGATGCATCAGCCCCCTGCCTGAGACCTGGAATTCTTCCGGTGTTTGTCCCGCCTCGACCCTCAGGGCCACATTCTGCTGGAGCTCTTTTTCGAGTCTTTGACCGATCTGCCTGCCGGTGACATATTTTCCATCCCTGCCTGCAAAAGGGCCGTCGTTGACTCTGAAGGTCATTGTCATTGTCGGCTCATCAACAGAAATAACCGCAAGTTGCGAAGGTTGGTCCGCACAGGCGATCGTATCCCCAATATCCACCGGATCCAGTCCCGATATTGCACAAATATCTCCCGCCTGAACCTTTGAAACCTGCTTTCGGCCCAGGCCGTCAAACTGATGAATCTGCATCACTTTTTGTTGTGTGTGGAGCCCCTCTTTATCGATGACAGTGACTCTCTGGCCTTCGGTGACCTGTCCGGCGAAAACCCTGCCGATCGCTATTTTGCCCACATAATCCGAATACTCCTGACTGGTGACCAGCATTTGCAGCGGGGCATCAGGGATAACTACAGGCGGAGGAACATTATTTATAATGGTATCGAAAATCACCTGCATATTGTCAGTGGGTGTTGCAAGATCAGTCGTGGCCCAGCCTTCTTTTGCCGAGGCATAAACGCATGGAAAATCGAGTGCCTCGTCATCGGCGCCAAGCTGAACGAGTAAATCGAACACTTCATTAACAACATCATTCGGCCGGCTGTTTTGGCGATCCACCTTATTGACTACGACTATAGGGTGTATTTTATGCTTAAGGGCCTTACTCAATACGAACCTCGTCTGCGGCATAGGCCCCTCAAATGCGTCAACTAAAAGAAGTACGCCATCGGCCATTTTCAAGACGCGTTCGACCTCTCCGCCAAAGTCGGCATGTCCCGGTGTGTCGATGATATTGATCTTATATTCGATGCCCTGAGAGTTTGTATATTCAATCGCACAGTTTTTACTGAGAATTGTGATACCGCGTTCCCGCTCCAGTGGATTGGAATCCATAATCAGGCCATGCTGCCCGCCGGCAAGCTTGTCGAGGTCCTCGGTTCGGAACATTCCGGACTGATACAGAAGCTGATCCACCAGCGTTGTCTTACCGTGGTCAACATGGGCTATTATCGCAACATTACGAATATAATCCGAATACATAACAGGCTCTCAATAAGGATTAGTAAGTATCACGAGTTGGTTAAGTAGTTATATTAAGAAGTGAATACTGTACTTAATTTCATAAAATTGTCAATACAAATCTGCGTAAATGACAAAATCAGTAATATTTCCGAACGACACATCAAGCCGCTATTTATAACTCAACTATTCATGAGATTCATTTTTAATCCGCTGTTGTCTCGTATATACCCAAACGACCAGCAACCAAAGGATTATAGAGAGCATTGAAACTACACAGATAATAACGACAGGGATTAAATCCACTGCATCGGGATAAGTAATTTCCGGGATCGTTATAAAATCCATCGGCTCATTCATATTCATGACCTGTTATCTGATAACTCAACCGGCTTCCCAAGGTCATTCACTTAAGGAAGCAACAGCCACCGGCAGGAAATTCTCCATCACCCAGACCTCTGATTCTGGGGCCGATTCAAGAGAACGAATACAGAGAATATTGTGGCGGCTAAGGTTTTGCAACCGGCGTTACAGATGTGGCGTCTTCTCCCGCGGTGCGCCTTAGGAATGGATCAACGTCAACTTCCCAAAGAATGCCTTCAGGTCGCTTCCGAACCCATCCTTCGGAGTTGTAAGCCACCCATTTACCATCGGGTGACCACACGCAGTAGTAGTTGGCACCCGCTTTCCCTGCCAGTTCCGTCCATTTGCCTTCCGGGATGGTTACCGTGAACAAACGGGTGTCGCCGGAGATGTCGTCTGTGCCACGCGTTGAGTCCGGCCTTGCCTCCAGGACCAAGCCGAGAGTCTGCCCGTCCGGCGACCATTGCATGGCAAAACACCGTCCCCATATGGGATCCGGCAAGGTACCGACCTCCTGCCGCTTCCCGCTGGCAGGATCGAAGAGCAAGAGTTCTTGGCCACAAATAAGTGCAAGCTGCTCGCCCTGAGGACACCATGCATATTCGAATGCTGCGTGGTAATCATACGGCACCTCAATGAGCCGTCTGGGTTCTCCGCCGGTGGCGGGAACAACGAACAATTCCCGCGTTGTACCTAATTCAGTCTCGTAGAACTTATAAGCGATCCACGTTCCATCCGGAGACCATGAGTGATCTATAAATTTCCGGGTGCTGGCTATCTCACGCGACCGATCGTCGGACGGCCGTCGAGTCTGCAGCGCCGATTGACCTGAGTTTGGGTCACGGCTGATCCAGGATATCACGTTGCCATCGGGCGACCATGCACGGCCCACGACTTCACGATCGGCGGTATCCGTGAACTTCACCGCGGGGCTCCCATTAGTCTTGGCGATCCACAGATCACCCTCGTACATAATTGCAATCTTTGATTCATCCGGACTCCAGCAGGCGTCTGGTTCGAACGGGCCCTTGTCGAAGACTTTCACGGCCGGCCCCGTGGATGTGCCACGCAGCGCTGAAATTGGGGCCACCCAGTACTCAAGCTGCCCTGAGTCCGTATGTGCTGTAAATAGCAGCTTTTCCTTACTGGGCGACAGAAGAGACTCCTGCGCGTATGTGGTCAGTCCGGGCACGTAACCGTACGGCCTATCCAGCAGCAGCGGATAGGGGCTGGCGGCGCCAGCCCCAAACGGAGTGACCCAATAGAGATACCTGTCCTCGTATTCACTCCAGGTGAAGATGAATCTGCCATCCGGTGTCCACATTGGATTTCCGGTCGACGATACGTCAGGCAAAATCGGTTCCCCGCCTGAGGCGGAGATGACTCTGAGCGAGTCTCTCCACCCATATGATGGCTTATAGAAGAGCATCGTCACGTTGTCGGGCGACCAGGAGATGAATGCACCGACTTCTTTCGGTACGGTTACGTCCGCAATCAGGCCATCAGAAAACCTGATGAATCGAAGGAGACTGTTCCACTGACAGAGGACCCACTGTCCATCGGGCGACCAATGGGGAATCCCACGGCCAGTCACATCGGCGAGCTTTCGCGGTTGCCCGCCCTCAGAAGGGATTACCCAGATGCTGTCATCGTCCTGATTGTAGGCGATCCATCGACCGTCCGGGGACCAGCCCCCCTGAATCTTCCGTGTGGTATTACCTGTCGTGATCTGTGACGTCGTCCCATCCCGGATGGAAACGACATGTAAATTAAAATTGGGTCCCTGGTAAACAAGTTTCTTGGAGTCTGGCGACCATTGCACCGAGAACTGATACCAGTACTCTCCATCAACGAGTCTTTTAGCCGGCCCTGTTGCTTCGCCGGTCTCTTGAGAGATTGGCATCACCCAGATACCGCCGTCTGAATAAAAGGCGATCATCGTTCCATCTGGAGACCACCGCACGCGACCTAACTCCAAATCCCCATTAGTCAGCTTCCTGGGGTTTCCATCTGCCAGGGGGATGATGTAGTTCATATATAGAAGAAACCGACCATTAGGTGACGTGTCCACATGTGTCCCGTGATAGGTCATGGAAATCACGTCCTTGCTGCCGGTGATCCCGCGGACCTTGCGAAACTCCAGTTGCGTATTGGGATCTACTATGAGGTCCTGCGAGAATACTGAATCCAATCGCCGTCTAGTCGACTGAGGACTTGTGCCCGGCACTTCCGACAGAAAGTTTTCCATCACCCAGACCTCAGAACTTAACTGTCGCCTGCAGGAGAAAGAAATATGCCGCCCGTCTGGATGAACACTCAGACTAACAAAATCATCCATTTTTAATCCAAGTTTCTGGGGCTTTCCGCCCTCTGCAGGGATGCGACACAATTCCCATTTTTGATCATCTGAGCTGGTGTTTCTCTGTGTATAAAGAATATATTTTCCATCAGCAGTCCATGTCATGGAGCAATTACGCCCAAATCGAAATCCATCCTCTTTCTTGAATCCACACAGTTCACGGAGTTCTCCTCCGGTAGCCGGTATAACGTTCAGGCTCTGCTTTTCTTTTGATATGAACAGTAAGGCCAGCCGCCGGCCGTCCGGTGAGAGGGAAATATCGAAGCGGTCATTGGATCCATAGAGAACCTTTTCCGTCCCGGTTTCAAGGTCTCGAACACAAAGGCGGTATCTCTCAGATTCCCTGCCGAGCCGGCCAAAGTAGATAGTCTTTCCATCAGGGGACCAATCGTGACCTCCAAAGAGATTTTTGCCCTCAGTCCGCAGTATCGGTTTGAGATTCCCTGTTTGGGTGTCGATATCGTAGTATCCCATGTGACCATTCTTATTCCATGCCACGACCAGCACGGAACACCCGTCAGGAGACCAGCGGGGCCAGCCGAATTCGTCTAATTCCGGCCTGAATTCTCGTTCCTCGCCTGTTTCGAGAGAACGGACACAGAGGACATTACCAATAGGATTCGTTGTATAACGCATGGGCATCGGAGGACGTCTGGAAACGTATGCGAGATATTTACCATCCGGTGAGTAAGCTGGAGTTCCATTCGATTCCATAAAACGGTTGATAGTTTCACGTGGGGAGGCGATGATCTTTCCTGTCACCGGATCGATTTCAGCGATATATACATCCGTTCTATTTTGTCTGTGACCATAGTAGAATGAACCATCCCTGGTGAATCCTAATCCCACTGGAGAAAAGGGTCCCTCACCCCGCTTGACCAGTTTGGGAACACCTTGAGCATTCCCATCTGTAACCCCAATAACCCAAATATCCGGGCTTCCGGTTCTGTCGCTGACAAAAAGGATGTGCTTGCCATCCGGTGCCCAGCCCAGTACACGATCAGAGGCTGGATGTTCAATGAGCGGGACTTCACGATTTTCATCGATTGACAACACAAAAATGTCACTACTAAGAGAGTCTTTTTTAGAGGGCAAGTCATATACAATATAGCATCCGTCAGGTGAAAAGCTTATTTTACCCGGCCATTTGGAATCAAGCGTTTTGAGAATACGTTCGGAACCATCTGCAATAGAAATCAGCACGATCTGTTTCGAACCGCCTTTTCTGGAAAAGCATGCCAGAATCTGCTCACCATCTGGTGACCAATCGTACACTTGAGCCCATTCCACTTCTTCGTTACGATACAAAACACGAGACCGTGAGCCGTCAAGCCCGACAATACGAAGTTCGATGAAGTCGTCCTTATTGTACCAGTCATAGACAATCTGCCTGCTGTCAGGTGACCATTTGGAGAATTCGGCAAATTCCTTAGATTCATTCCAAGTGCCCTTATTTGTAAGACGGCGTTTTTTGCCCGTGGCAATTTCGTAAACAGCGAGGTCCCCGGTATCCCAATCGACGTATGAGAGATATCTGCCATCAGGCGAAGTTGCTCCTTCTAAATTGCCGTCGGCATCTGCCCATACTCGCTTAAGTACAATAGGCGGAGCGGATTCTGCGGCCAAGATTTGCGAGGCCTTTGTGTTTATAGCGTCGGGCAGAGATACACAACCTAAGATGATAATTAAGGTGGCAGCCAGAGGTGACCATCGATATGAGTTTTTCTTAAATCTTGTGATCATTTTAATCCTCCTTTCGAGCTGAGATTTATCCTCTAAAATGCCTGCTATCGAGGGCACATAATTGACCTGGGTAAATTTCTCAAAAAGGTTGACAAGAGTTCTGCCGTATCTTGTAGGTTCTTCGGCGCTCATAGTCGATAGTGCCAATGCATCACAGGCCAATTCCTGGTCGGTTCTCATCCGGCGTAATGCAAACCAAATCAACGGATTGAACCAGTGCAGAACCTGCAATAAGGATACTATCCATCCAAGATAAATATCTCGCCGCCTGAGATGAGCCAGTTCATGCAGAAAGACATATTGCAGCTCATCAAGGTCAAGTCCTTCCAGTAGCCCCTGAGGCAGTAACAACCTCGGTCTTATATAGCCGAAAAGGGCCGGACTTTTTACTTTGTCGGTTACAACGACACCTACAACGGTCTGGATTCGCATCTGCATTTTGCAGTCTTCGAGAAGCTCCAGAATATTCTGGTCAGTAACCTGCCGTTCGCTTTTGACAGCTCTCCAAAGAACAATATTCCGCAGGGAAATGTAGCCGGCTAAGACCAGTGCACCAATGAACCAGATCAAAGGCAATACATCTATAAAACCTGAAGAAATCTCCGGAATCGATTCGGTTACTACAGAAGGCGGCCTATCTGAATCCACGATTACAGTTTCAGCAACAAGTTCCGATGTTGCCATCGACTCTGAATGTTCGGCGTTGGTGCCGGTCGCTTTATCATTAGCAGATCCGGCCTGGTTGATATCAGAAGTGCCCTCGCTTGAAAGTGCGATGCTATCGCTGCTTCCCTCACTTACCACAACTGGTTCTGTCCTCTGCATTGAGCCGGATTGCGGCATGAGATTGAACATGCTGATTCTGCTCTGAGGAGACCAGGGCAAAGCCAAACGCACGAGTAAGAGCAACCACAGATAATAGTGCCAGCGAATCAGCAGCTTTTGCCTTAAGACTGCCTTGAGTAAGAGAATCAAACAGATGAGTACACTTCCCTGAATTGTGGTTTTCAACAGCCACTGGAAAAAAGGTGACATATTTATACTGAAGGCTTCCATAATTGAGCCCTTTCAATATTTTAACTGTTACTTGGATTTTTCCTTTTCGTTTAATGTTTCTTGACCATCAAGGATTTGTTTGAGTCTGGCAATTTTTTCAGGAGAAAGCTTTTCACTTTCTACAAAAGCAGCCAGCATTGGCTCAATGGATCCACCATGAACCCTGTCGAGAAACGATTTTGTTTCTTCCCTGACACACTCCGACTCATTGACCAATGGGAAGTAAAGATACTGCCGGCTCTGCTTTTTGAAATCCAGGGCTTTTTTCCTCACAAGGCGATTGATTAACGTGCGGATGGTTTCACGCTTCCATTGAGTTTCTTCTGATAGGATTTTGACAATGTTATTTGCTGTCAGCGGCGATTTTCTCCAAAGCACCTTCATAACCTGCCATTCAGCTTCCGAGATTCTGGGGATCTTTTTCATAATTATCTCCACAATATTACACTTGTAACATTTACAATTGTTACATATGTAACATATATGTCAAGGGAAAAATATTAATTTTAATTTTTTTTTCTTACATAAAACTACATGGCAAAACACGTAGTTATTAGGCATATCAGGTGCGTAATTGTGTAGAAAAGGCCCAAAAGCTGCCGATATAAGGTAAGTTCCATGATGGGCAAGGTGTTTTTGCTCCTGTAGTATATATATTATCGGACTTGGGAAGGAATTGGAGATTTGAATAAGAAAAAATCATACAAGAAGGCCTCCAAAAGCGAAAGAACACGTTCGGTAGCTCAGATGGCAATAACGTGTCTTTTGATAGGAGTATGCCTTTTTCTTTTTTTCAGTTGTCTTAGTTTTAATATTAATGACTGGCCAAGCGAATTTGCTCATCCTCACAACAATCCGTCAGCTAATTTGTGCGGCCCAATAGGGGCTTTTTGTGCGTACTATATACTTTATTACATTGGACCAGGAATATTTGTCATATTAGCCTCCATGACCTGCTTGATGGCGATGAAACTTGCAAATCGCCCGATGAACCAACCTTTTTTACGCATAATCGGATTATGTTTGATTACTATTGCAGCTTCAACAAGCTTCTATTGCTTATGGCCGCATCAACTCTTTAATTTCCCGATTGGTTCGGGCGGGATACTTGGTATTGGGGCAGCGCAACTTTTACGAAATCATTTTGCCTCCTTAGGCACGTTCATATTAGTGACAGCGATCTGGATTGTTGGCGCTGTTTTATTAGCTGATGGTATTGTATCGACATTGCTGCGCTTCTTAGGTTTTGGAGTTGGACAGTTTACGGGCGTCATGGTGCCAGCCTTGTCGGCAGCAAAGCAGCATTCACAGGTAATAAGTGAAATATGGCGAAAATTGAGTGTAAAGCAAAAACCATTAGCAATCGCCGGTGCAAGAACCGAATACGCAGAAGACCAGAAAGGAAAACGAATAGAAGGTATTCCTTTAAAGAGGCCGGATAGTATTCCGGTTAAGCGATTAGACAGCGAAAAGTCAAAAAGTCCCGGTGTTAAAACAGCAAAACGTTCATTTATTCAGCCATCCTATGAGGATTATACCTTACCGCCATTGGAACTATTGGCTGAGCCTGAGGGTGGTTATGCCGATGTGCAGGAGAAGATTGTCAAAGCAAAAGCATCCGCCTTGGAGCAGCTTCTCTCGGAGTTCAACATTAATGCTCGGGTGGTTGCGGCTGATACCGGGCCGGTTGTGACAATGTTTGAACTGGAACTTGCAGCAGGTGTGAAAGTCAGCCAGATATCTGCACTTGCGAACGACATGGCACGCGCTTTGGGTGTCGGTGCTGTTCGGGTTGTGGCTCCATTGCAGGGGAAGCATACAATCGGCATCGAGGTTCCTAACAGCGAGAAAGAAAAAGTTCGAATCAAGAGTATGATGGAACTCTCCGGCAGCAAACCCCAAAGAATGCAGATACCGCTTTTCTTAGGCAAGGATTCTGCAGGTGAATCTCTGGTTTCAGACCTTGCCAAAATGC